>DASXAN010001623.1:0-7236 GCA_036406755.1 Gemmataceae bacterium | reverse complement strand
ACCCTGACCGGCGGGCTGGCGGCCGCCCTGGTGCTCGGCTACGTCACCCACCGGCTGGGGCTGTCGCCGCTGGTCGGCTACCTGCTGGCCGGAGTCGCCGTCGGGCCGACCACCCCCGGGTTCGTGGCCGACCGGCACGTGGCCGAGCAATTGGCCCACGTCGGCGTCGTCCTGCTCATGTTCGGGGTCGGGCTGCACTTCCACGTCGGCGAGCTGCTGGCGGTGCGGCGGGTGGCCGTCCCCGGCGCGACCGGCCAGAGTCTGGTGGCGACCGCGTTGGGCTGCGGGGTCGGGCTGGCGGCCGGCTGGGGCTGGTCGGCCGGGGTGGTGTTCGGGCTGTCGATCTCGGTGGCCAGCACCGTCGTCCTGCTCCGGGTGTTGTCCGACAACAACGCCCTGCACACCCCGTCCGGCCACATCGCCGTCGGCTGGCTAGTGGTCGAGGACCTGTTCACCGTCGTCGTCCTGGTCGTCCTGCCCGTGGCCTTCCGGCCGGGGGCGGGCGGGGCCGGCGCGGCCGGCCTGGCCCTGGCCTGGGCGGCGGTGAAGATCGGCCTGCTGGTCGCGTTCGTGATCTTCGGCGGCGGCCGGCTGATCCCCTGGCTGCTGGCCCGGGTGGCGGCGACCCACTCCCGCGAGCTGTTCACGCTGACCGTCCTGGTGCTGGCCCTGGGGATCGCCGTCGGGGCGGCCGAGCTGTTCACCGTGTCGATGGAGCTGGGGGCGTTCCTGGCCGGGATGGTGGTCGGCCGGTCCGAGTTCAGCGCCCGGGCGGCGGCCGAGGCGCTGCCGATGCGGGACGCGTTCGCCGTGCTGTTCTTCGTCGCCGTCGGCATGCTGTTCGACCCGGCCCACCTGCTGGCCGCCCCCGGGCTGCTGGCCGCCACCCTCGGGGTCGTCCTCCTGGGCAAGCCGGTGGCGGCGCTGGCGATCGTGCTGGCGCTGCGGCACCCGCTCCGGGTCGCCCTGGCCGTCGCCGTCGCCCTGGCCCAGGTCGGCGAGTTCTCGTTCCTCCTGGCCAACCTCGGCCGCGGCCTCGGCATCCTGTCCGACCGCGCCAACGACGTCATCGTCGCCGCCGCCATCGTGTCGATCAGCCTCAACCCGATCCTCTACCGGCTCGTGGACCCGCTGGACCGGCTGGCGAGGCGGTCGCCCGCGCTGCCGCGGTGGCTGACCGGCCGGCCCCGGGCGGTGCCGCCGGGCGGGCCCCCGACGGGCCCGCCGCCTGAAGCCGCCGCCCACGGCCGGGCGATCGTGGTCGGGTACGGCCCGGTCGGGCGGACGCTGGTCCGGCTCCTGCAGGAGAACGACATCGGGGCGACGGTCGTCGAGCTGAACCTGGATACCGTCCGCAGGCTGCGCCGGCACGGGCTGCGGGCGGTGTACGGCGACGCGACGCACAAGGCGACCGCCGTGGAGGCCGGGGCCGAACGGGCCGCCGTCCTGATCCTCAGCACGGCCGGGATGCACGGCAGCGAGGAGGCCGTCCGCGTGGCGCGGGAAGTCAACCCCCGCATCCGGGTGTTCGCCCGGGCCAACTACCTGCGGGAGGTGCCCGCCCTGCGGCGAGCCGGGGCGGACGCCGTGTTCGCCGGCGAGGGCGAGGTCGCCCTGGCCATGACCGAGTACGTGCTCCGCCGGCTCGGGGCCGGCGGCGAGCAGATCGACCGGGAGCGGGAGCGCATCCGGACTGAGCTGTTCGGGCCCCCGCTGGCCGTCGAGGCCCTGGCGCCCCCGCCCCGGCCCCCGGCGGGTGGCGGCGCCGTCGCCGGGTCGTCGGCCCAGGCCGCCGGCGACGGGCCACTGCCGGGGCCGGACCGGGCCGGCCCGTAGCGGCCGGCCCGGGCGCCGACGTCAGTCGGACCGACCGGCGGTTACGCGGTCGTCGTTCGCTTCGGGTTTGGGCCACAGAATCAGCATGCCCAGCCCGCCGGCGACCAGTGAGGCCAGGAAGATGGCGATCTTGGCGGCCGCATAGACCGCCTGGTCCGGGAACGCCTCGCCCGCAATGAACAGGGACATCGTGAACCCGATGCCGCCGAGCGCGCCGGCGCCGCACAACTGCCGCCACGAGTACGCGTCCGGCTTCGCGGCGACGCCGGTGCGCACCGCGAGCCGCGCGGCCAGGATGATCCCGACCGGCTTGCCGAGGACCAATCCCAGCGCGATCGCACAGATCAACCGTCCGTGTCCTTCGAAAACGCCGAGCGACCAGGCAAAACCCGCGTTCGCCAGCGCGAAGATCGGCAGCACCACGTAGCTCGACCACGGCTCGACGGACCGAAGGAGTCTGTCGGCGGGCGACTCGATCCGGTCGTGGACGGCGTCCAGCGTGCGCAGGGCCGGCTCGGAGGGCCCCGGCCGCATCGCCTCGCCGGCGTGGCGGTCCTCCAGGTGGATCACCGCGGCCGCCTGCGCCAGCAGCGCCTTCAGGTTCGCCGGCGGGCGCGCGGGGATGAGCACGGCCAGGATCACGCCCGCCAGCGTGGCGTGCAGCCCGGCCTCGTGAAGGAAGAACCAGAGAACGACGCCGCAGACCGCGTACGGCAGGGCGCCGTACACGCCGGTCCGGTTGAGTACGACCAGCAGCGCCGCCGCCGCGCCGCTGGCGACCAGGTAGCCCGCGTCGATCTCGCCCGTGTAGAACAGCGCGATGACCGCGATCGCCACGAGGTCGTCGATGATGACCGCGGCGGTCAGGAACACGCGCAGCTCGACGGGGACGCGATCGCCGAGTAACACGATGATCGCGACCGCGAAGGCCGTGTCGGTGCCGATCGGAATGCCCCACCCGTGCCTGAGCTCCGGCGGCGCGATCGACGCGTAGATGACCGCCGGCAGGGTGATGCCGCCCAGCGCGGCGATCACCGGAAGCGCACCCGACCGAAAAGTCGCCAGGTGGCCGACGGTGAACTCGCGCTTGACCTCGAGCCCGACGACGAAGAAGAACACCGTCAGCAGCCCGTGGTTGACCCAGTAGAGCAGCGGATGCGTGAACTCGGACGCGCCCCACCGGAGTCCGAGGGGCGTCTCCCACCACGCCGCGACCGCCGGACCGAGGGGCGAGTTGCTGAGCACCAGCGCGAGCACCGTCGCCAGGCCCAGGAGCAATCCCGACGACGGCCCCCAGCGGACGAACTCGAACGCGGCGGACTGGATGCGATGGCCGAGTGACCCGAGCATCGCGTCGGCCAGCGAGCTTTCGTCCCAGGGGCCTGCATAGCGGCGGCCGTTGATGAAGAAGGTCGGCGTGACCCGCACGCCACTGCGGCGCGCGCCTTCGGTGTCCTGGCGGACCCGCTCCTGCGCGGCCGCGAATGCGGGGCCGTGCGCGACGTCGCTCGGCCGCAAGCCGAAGTCCTGGGCGACCCGCGCGAAGCCGCCTTCCGTGAACTCCGGCCCCCGCTCCATCAGCGCCTCGTGAACCTCCCAGAACCGCCCGGTGGTTTGGGCCGCGTACTCCGCCAGCTCGGCGGCGCGGGTCGCGTCCGCGCGGCCGGCGACGGGCAGGTGCCGGAACACGTACCGCATCCGCTCGCCGAACCGGCCCCGCAGCCCCTCGACGACCTCGTGAACCGCGTGGCAGTGGGGGCACGCGTAGCTGCCGTACTCGACCAGGGTCATCTCCGCGTCGGGCGGGCCCAAGACGTGGTCGCGCTTCGCGTCAACCGGGGGGTCAAGCATGTTCGGCCTCGTACACGCCATGATTGCAGGAGCTTGTCGTCAGCGACGCCACCGCCAACGCGACGCAGACGTGCGCTCGCAAGCTAGCCACGGCTTCACCCCTCCGGGTCTCGAACACGGGTTACGGAGCATGGACCACTCTCTGCCATTCTCAATGTGGGGGCGGGGCCGGCATCGGTGCTGCGGCCGCGCCCGCCGGCGGTCTCACGTCGGGCGAGACGGCGCGGCGACCCGGGGACCGCCGGCCCGAAGCCGGCGACCGGGTGCCGCGTGTCGCTCAATGCCCGCCCGTCATTCCGCGCCGACTGGACTCGAACAGGAACCACGTCCGCCGCTCCGTCTCGTCGATCCAGACTTCGATCAGGCTGGCGGTGGCCACGTCGCGGAACTCGTCGCAGACGTTGTGGGCCTCGCGGAGCCGCGCCGCCAGCGCCTTGTTGTCCTCGCACAGTTCGGCCAGCATGTCCTCCGGATCGACGTAGTCCGCGTCGTTGTCCAGGACCCGCTGGAGCCGCGAAATCTGGCCGACGGACTTGATCGTGGAGCCGCCGATCTTGCGGACCCGCTCGGCGATCGGGTCGGTCATGGCGAAGATCTGGTCCGCCTGTTCGTCGAACAGCAGGTGGTAGTCCCGGAAGTGCGGGCCGCTCAGGTGCCAGTGGAAGTTCTTGGTCTTCAGGTAGAGGGCGAACACGTCCGCGAGGACGGCGTTCATGGCGGCGGTGACGTCCCGGGTCGCTTCGGCCGTCAGATCGGTCGGGGTGTCCAGTGGGGTTTGACGGCGTTGCTTCAGTTGCTGCTTCTCGGTCGGGGTGGCTGACCTCATTGCGTGTCCTCCTCTGGGTGTTGGGTTCGATCCCTCGTCGGGCCGGACGGGTGGCGTGACGACCCGGCGGGCCGGGCCCGGAGCGTGCCGACGCCGCTCCGAACCCGTTTCAAACGACATACCTTTTGGCCCTGTTCGCCGTGGCTGTTCCCGGCTTTGGACAATGCCAGGAACGTGATCGTCGCCGGCCCGAAGTCGATGCTGCCGGGCCGTGTCGGAACGCCGGAGAGCTTCGGTAGGCCGTCGCCGTCGGTCAACCGGAGTTCCTGTCCGTTCAATTGGACGCTCCTGCCCCGTCCGCCGAGCCAATGCTAGGTCGTTTGAGGTTGTTGCAGCCGCCGGGTCCACGCCACGAGGTTCGTCAGGAGTTGACGAAGGAGATCGTTCGTCGTCTCGTCCGTCAGGTTCCCGTCCTTGTCGAACCGTTCGGCGGCGCGGCCGATCATCACCTCCGGCTGGTTAATGGGGAACATGTTCAGGAAGACCATGATCTGGCGGAGGTGGTATTGCGCCCGCGCCGTGCCGATGGAGCCGATGGAGGCGCCCATGATCGCCGCCGGTTTTCCGGACCAGGCGCTGTCCCCGTAGGGGCGGGACGCCCAGTCGATGGCGTTCTTCAGCACGCCCGGGACAGAGTAGTTGTACTCCGGCGTCACGAAGAGGACGGCATCGGCCTCGCGGATGCGCCGCTTCAAATCGACGACCTTGGCGGGCGGGTTCTGTTCCTCGTCCTGGCTGAAGCCGGGGATGCCGTCCAGCTCGAACGTGCCGAGCGTCGCGTCCGGCGGGACGAGCTGAGCCGCGGCGCGCAGGGCCGCGCGGTTGTACGACTCGCGGCGCAGGCTGCCGGCGATGCCGAGGATGCGGACGGGCTTTTTCATCAGACGCTCCTTATCGTCAGACGGCCTCACTTCTGGACGCCCGGGCCGGCCTCCGGCTCGGGCCGCCACGGAAAGTGGCAGCGTGTGCGGCGCCAGGCCGGGGCCGCTCCGGTTGACGCCGCGAACGACCGGGCTGGTCCCCGGAAACGAGCCGGGCCGGGCATATCAAGGTCCCCCGCCGTCGGGCCGGCCATCCGGCGTGTCCGATTCCGCAGCTTGACCTCGCGGCGGCCGGGCCGTCGGCAGGTGCCAGCCGTAGCGGATTGCCAAAAAGCGCAGCGCGAAACAGAGAACGCCGCCGGCAACCGCGGTCGCAACCGGCGAAATGTGCAGTACGTGTCCCCCCACCACCACGGCCGCCCCGGCGAGCGCCGCCAGCGCATACAGGTCGGCGCGCAGGACGACCGGAACCTCGTTCGCCAGCACGTCGCGCAGCATCCCGCCGCCGATCCCGGTCAGCATTCCGAGCAACGCCGCCATCACCGGATCGAGTCCGTAGACCAGGGCCTTCTGAGCGCCGGCAACCGCGAAAAACGCCAGGCCCACGGCATCGAACCACAGCACGCCCGTGTTAAACCGACCGGTCGCCGGGTGCCAGAAGAATGTGATCAGCCCGGCCAGGACGGAGACCCCGAGATACTTCCAGTCCGCAACCGCCGCCGGCGGTACGTCGCCGATCAGCAGGTCGCGGGTGATTCCGCCCGCGTTCCCCGCCGCGAAGGACAGCACCAGCACTCCGAAGATGTCGAGCCGATGCTTGACGGCGGCCATCGCGCCGCTGATCGCGAACACGAACGTGCCCCCGAGGTCCAGGATCGCTAACAGCAGATGCATCGTGATCCCCGTCGCTTCGGACGGACGCCCGGGCTGTCAGCCGGACCACCTCCGATCCGCCACGAGTTACGGCGACAGCCACGCCCGCGCGGCGACCGTCAGCGTCTCCACGCCGGCCTCCAGGGTCGGGTGGATGACCGGAAGGAACCGCGGGTTGTGGTTGGTCGGGAGTTCGTTGATCCGGTTCGCCGCCTTCGCCTTGGCGTAAGTGTCCGGGTCCGTGCCGCCGACGAACCAGAAGACGGACGGGGCGTGCCACTCGGCGCCGAACGACCCGAAGTCCTCGCTCGCCGACGCCGGCCCGGTTTCCCGGACGCGGTCGGCCGGGAAGTGCCGCCGGAACGCCTCGACCACCCGCGCGGTCGCGTCCGGGTCATTCGTCACCAGGGAGTAGCGGTCCAGCGGCGTGATCTCCGGCGGCTTCGGTGCGCCGGAGGCGGCCGCTTCGGCGTTGACGACGCGCGTGATCGCGTCCAGCACGCGCTTGCGCACGCCCTCGTCGAAGGTGCGCACGTTGAGCTTGATGACGGCTTCGTCGGGGATCACGTTCTCCTTGGTACCGGCTTGCAGCGAGCCGACGGTCACCACGGCCGCTTCCGTGGGGGCCACCTCGCGGGCGACGATGGTCTGCAGCCGCATCACCGTCGCCGCCGCCATCACCACGGGGTCGATGCTGGCCTGCGGCATCGAGCCGTGCGCGCCGCGGCCGAACAGCCGGATCTGTAGGCTGTCGGCGGCGGACGTGATGACCCCGGTGCGGCCGGCGACGGCCCCGGCCGGGCCCACCATCACGTGCTGGCCGAGCACGACGTCCGGCTTGGGAAAGCGCTCGAACAGGCCGTCGTCGATCATCGCCTGGGCGCCCTCGGCCGTTTCTTCCGCCGGCTGGAACACCGCCATGAGCGTCCCCCGCCAGTCGGCCCGGGTCTGCGCCAGCAGCGTGGTCGCGCCGACCAGCCAGGCCACGTGCATGTCATGGCCGCACGCATGCATGACGCCGTCTACCGT
>DASXAN010001622.1:0-3405 GCA_036406755.1 Gemmataceae bacterium | reverse complement strand
CGGCACCCGGTACGAGTTCTCGGCCCAGGGCAAGTCGGACGCCGGCTACACGGTGAGCTTCCGCCCGGCCGACGGCAAGGACTGGCTGGGCCAGGTCGAGTGCAAGGACGGCAAGGCGGTGAGCGCGACGAAGATGGCCGGCACCGACGAGCAGGTGGAGGCGGTCAAGCCGGCCGCGGCCGAGCTGGACGACGCCGCCGAGAAGGTGATCAAGTAGCCGGCCGGGTGCCGCGGGCGGCCGGCCGCCCGCGGCACCCGGCGTTCGGCCGGCCTAGGCCTCGCCGTCGCCGTTGCCCGCGGCCGGCATCACCTGGCCGACGCTGATCGCCGTCAGCTTCTCGTCCGCGGCCGACTCCTCGTCCAGCGTCTGCTGGAGCAGCTTGGCCGCCTTCGACTGGCCCATGAACTCGCACAGCGCCCGGGCCGTCCCGTACGACGAGATCTCGTAGTGCTCGACCCGCTGGGCGGCGGCGATCAGGGCGGCGTCGATCACGCCCCCCGGCCCGTCCGCGTCCAGCACCTCCTTGCCCTCCTCCAAGAGCCCTTCCATCGCCGTGCACTTCTTGCCGGTGAGCTTGCTGATGCCGAGCAGGTCGCCGACCTTCTTCAGCCGGTCCACCTGCCCGCGGGTCTCCGCCAGGTGGGACGTGAACGCCTTTTTCAGCCCGGCCGCGGCCGCCGCCTTGGCCATCCGCGGCAGCGCCTTGACCAGCTGGTTCTCGGCGCTGTACAGGTCCTTGAGTTGGTCTTCGAGCAGCTTGTCGAGCGATTCGATCTTCACGGGTTTGCCTCCGGGGTGACGGTAACCACCCCGGCCTTGGGCAAACCGGATGCCGACTTTTCGGGCGGTGCCGCGGCCGCGGCGGCGGCCCGGCCGGCACGACCGTTACAACCGGCTGGGCGGCGTCGGTGAGTGGTCGGGGGTCAGGCGGCGGAGGGGGAGGTGCGGCGGCGGAGGCGCCGCCACCCGGCGGCGACGGCGGCCGCCCCGCCGCAGGCTAGCAGCACGCCGGCCGGCTCCGGGACCGGGAAGGCGAGGAAGTACGGCCCGTCGAACCCGCCGGCGTACACCGCCGGCACCCCGGTGCTGACCGGGATCTGGAACACGTCCCCGCTGCCGAACGCCGTCGCGAACAGGTTGGTGCCGCTCGGGTCGAACGCCAGCCCGTACGGGGACATGATCCCGGACGCGAACGTCCCCTGCGGCCCGCCGCCGGCCGGGATGGTGCGGATCGTGTTGGTCGTGAAGCTGCTGACGTACAGCGTCCCGTCGGTCCCCACCGCCAGCCCGGTCGGGAAGGACACGGCCGCGAACGGCGCCGGCAGCGCCCCGGCCGGGGCCGACGTCCCCACCCGGTACACCGCCTGGTCGTTCGTGTCGGAGATGTACAGGTTCGAGCCGGTCCGGTCCAGGGCCAGGCCGACGGGGGCGAAGTCGGTGGTCCCGGTGGCCCAGACGGTGGGCGTCCCGCCGCCGGCCGGGATCCGCACCACCCGGTTGTTGCCCTGGTCGGCGACGTACAGGTTGCCGGACGCGTCCAGAACGATGCCGGTCGGGGTGTTGAACCCCGACCGGTACGTGCTCACCGTACCGTTGGTGGCCACCTTCAGGATCGAGTTGGAGCCGTAGTCGCTGACGTACAGGGTGCCGGCATTGACGCCGGACGTCACGGCGGCCAGGCCGACCGGGAAGGCCACGGTGGCGTAATCGGTGGACGACCCGTCGGGCAGGACCTTCTTGACGTGGCCGAACCCGGTGTTGTCCGGGCCGCTGTTGGAGACGTACAGCGGCGGCTGGGCGGCGGCGGGCGGTGCGGACCAGCCGATCACGACGGCCAGCACCAGGGCGAGGCGCTTCATCACGTCATCCTTTCCTGTCCGGCGGACCGGGCCGGATAGGCAAGTGTGGAGAGCATTTCGGCCGGAGTCAAATAATCGTGCCGTGCCGGCCGGTCCCGCCTTCACCCGGGCGGTAATTCCCCTGTGTTAGTCGGAATCCCCCGTCCGGCCGGCCCATTGCGTCCCCTCGGTGCCGGTGGTACGGTGACCCCGACCCCACCCCGCGAGGGATGCCCCGTGTCCTCCGACCACCGCCGCACCACCGGCCACCTCGGCCGACTCCTCCAGGCCCACACGGTGGACGAGTTCCTCCACCGCCTCGCCCCGAAGGAGGCCGACCCCGCCCCCGACTTCCCCGGCGGGGCCCGCGCCTCCGAGGACGTGCTCGACCGCCGCTGGGACTTCCTCAAGGCCGACCCCGCCGCCCGGGACGCCGTGCTCGACCCGCAGACCCGCGGCCACCTGGACCGCTACCAGACGAACGTCGAGAACCTGATCGGCACGGTCAAGGTGCCGGTCGGCGTGGCCGGGCCGCTGCGGGTCAACGGCCTGTTCGCCCAGGGTGACTACTACGTGCCGCTGGCCACCACCGAGGCCGCCCTGGTCGCCTCCTACGACCGCGGCTCCCGCCTCATCAGCGCCTGCGGCGGCTGCACGGCGATGCTGCTCAACGAGGGTGTCAGCCGGGCGCCGGGGTTCGCCTTCCACGACCTGCGGGAGTGCGGCCAGTTCCTGCTGTGGGCCACCGACCACCTGGAGGACTTCCGCACGGTGGCCGAGGCGACGACGCACCACGGCAAGCTGGCCGACCTGCGGGTGACGGTCGAGGGCAACCACGTCTACCTGAACTTCGAGTTCACCACCGGGGACGCGGCCGGCCAGAACATGGTGACGCTGGCCACCGACGCCGTCTGCGACCACATCCGCGACCACTGCCCCATCAAGCCGCAGTACTCGTTCGTCGAGGGCAACCTGTCCGGGGACAAGAAGGCCAGTGCCCAGTCGTTCCTGCTGGTGCGGGGCAAGAAGGTGTCGGCCGAGGTGCTGGTGCCGGCCGAGCTGGTGCGGAAGAAGCTCGGCACGACGCCGGAGATGATGGTCAACTACTGGCGGATGTCGGCGCTGGGCGGCGTGCTGAGCGGGACGATGGGGGTGCAGGGGCACTACGCCAACGGGCTGGCGGCGCTATTCCTGGCGTGCGGGCAGGACGTGGCGTGCGTGGCCGAGTCGGCGGTGGGCGTGACGCGGTTCGAGGTCGGCGACGGCGGCGGGTTGTACGCCAGTGTCACGTTGCCGAACATCATGGTCGGCACGGTCGGCGGCGGGACGGGGCTGCCGAGCCAGCGGGCGTGCCTGGAAATCATGGGGTTGGCCGGGGAGGGGCACGCGGCGGCGCTGGCGGAGGTGTGTGCGGCGGTGTGCCTGGCCGGGGAGCTGTCGATCATCGGGGCGCTGTGTTCGGGCAACTTCAGCCGGGCGCACAAGGTGCTGGCGAGGAGCCGGGCGGCGGCGCGGAAGCGGCAAGGGTAGCCGCTTGCGGCTATGCGGGCGGTTGCTCGCATAGCC
>DASXAN010001621.1:0-9770 GCA_036406755.1 Gemmataceae bacterium | reverse complement strand
TGACGACGATCTGATCAGGGAGGTCGGGTTATTCGACACGCTCGGGTACAGGTCGTATCCCTCATCTGTCGAACTGGCCAAGTTCTTGAAGGGGGTTGCAGACACCCGGCCGTTGCCGTTCGACGCGAATGCCATCAACGTGAAGGCGCCGGTCTACGTAGTCCAGCAAGGCGCGGCCACTGACTACAAGGTCAAGATCACGTCGCGGCTGAAGAAGGCGGGGCTTCGATACCGGTCGTTCGACCCGACCGAGCAGGGGCGCATGTCCGCCTCGGACGCGATTGCGAACGTAGCCGCGTCCCACGGGATCATCGTTCCGTTCCTTGGCCTGAGCAGCACGGAGGCTGCCGCCCACAACATCCGGGCGGCGTTCGTCGCCGGCCTCGGATACGGCATGGAAAAGGTCACCCTGCTCATCCAGCAAGGCGATGACCCGGTGCCCCTCGACTACCGCGACTTAGTCAAGTCTGCTCGCTCGCTGGACCAGATCGACGGCTTTATCGGCGAATTCGCGCCCGTCATCATGGACCTGCTGCAGGCTGGGACCGACTCTGTCCTGACGGCGAAGGCCAGCTTCCTCGAGCGCCTCTCCCTCGGAGCCTCCACGGCCGAGAATGAGATGGGGAACCTCGGTGACTACTACCTCGAAACGGCGGAGTTCCGCCGCGCTTACCGCGGCGAGGGGCAAATCGTCACTGGCCGTAAGGGGTCCGGGAAGACGGCCATCTTCGTGCAGGTGCGCGACAAACTCCGCAGGGTGAAGCACACCGTCGTTCTGGACCTGAAGCCAGAGGGCTACCAATTGCTCAAGTTCAAAGACGTCGTGCTGACACAGATGGAGCAGGGCACAAAGGAGCACACGATCACCGCTTTTTGGGAGTACCTCCTGTTGCTGGAGACATGCCACCGGATCCTGGAGAATGACCGGGATCTGCACCTGCGAAACCATGACCTCACGGAGCCATACAAGGACCTGCAGAAGGAGTACGAGGGCGACGACTTTATTTCCGAAGGCGATTTCGCCGAGCGCGTGCTGCTGTTGACGCAGAGGATCGAGCAGGACTTCCAGGCCATTGAGCCGGCCGACAACGCGGCCCAGCAACGGCTCAGTCGGGAGCAGATCACGAACGCCATCTACAAGCACGACACGCGAAAGCTGCGGGACAAGGTGGCCGCTTACCTCGAGAACAAGAATGGGCTTTGGGTCCTGGTGGACAACCTGGACAAGGGTTGGCCGGCGCACGGGCTGGCGGCCGACGATCTAATGATCCTGCGCTGCCTGCTCGAAGCCATCTCCAAGATGCAGAAGTACCTCCAGCGCAAGCAGGTCGATTGCCACGGGATCATTTTTCTGCGGAACGACATCTACGAGTTACTCCTGGCGAACACGCCGGACCGTGGCAAATACAGCCGAATTGCGATCGACTGGTCCGACGGCGACCTACTCCGCGAGATGCTCCGGAAGCGGCTAGCCGCTGGCGACGTGAAGGGCGACCCGGAATTCGACCGGATTTGGCGGGAGATAGCGGTGTCGCACGTTGCCGGCGAGGAGTCGTCGGCCTACCTCATTGACCGCTGTCTCATGCGCCCCCGTTTCCTTCTCGACCTGGTCAATGCGTGCAAGAGCCACGCCATCAACATGGGGCACTCGAAGATCGACGAAAATGACATCCACAAGGGGGAGGAGAACTACTCATCGGATCTGGTGGCCAACATTGGCTTCGAGATCCGGGATGTACACCCGGTCGCCGAAGACGTGCTCTATGCATTCGTCGACGTGCCCAGCCGTCTGTCCGCCGACGAGCTGGACAAACTCTTGACGGAGAAGGTGGGGATCAAGGGAGAAGACCTCCCCACCGTCGTCAACGTACTGCTCTGGTACGGCGTGCTTGGTTTGGTGAAGCCCGATGGGGAGGTCGTGTACATTTCCAGTGTCCGGTACGACCAGAAGCTCCTGAGGGCCTTCATCCAGAAGGCCGCGGTTGGCCGGCCAATGTACCACATCAACCCAGCCTTCTGGACCGGACTGTCGATCCGAAGGGCGAACCGGTAGCCAGCCTCGTTTGCCAGCTGTGCCCGCTACATAAAGCCTCCTCGACCAGCGGTCGCGAGCGGCCTCACCACATCTTCTGTGGAGTATACGGCCGCAGTCGGTCGAGCGGATAGGATTTCTTCAGTTTTCTACTGTGCTCATTCCACTGCGCTGGTCCTCATGCTCGCCTGCTTCCGACCTTGCTACACGCCCCGAAAAACGGCACACTGTCCGCCGTCCTTTGGCCGGTGTTCGCCGCGGGCGACCTCAGAACCGCCCCGGCGGCCCGGCCGTTCTGAGAAGGGACGGCACCCCGATGGCTCACCTCGTCCGGCCGAAGATCGTCCGCTACATCGACCCGAAGACGCACAAGCGCGTCCCCAAGGGCACCCCCGGCGCCAAGCGGGTGAAGGAAAAGGCCGCCAAGTGGTACGCCGCCGGCGTGCCCGGCTGGCCGAAGTCGAAGCGGGTGCCGCTGGCGTCGGACAAGACCGCGGCCCAGCAGCTGCTGGCCGACCTCGTGAAGCGGGCCGAGTGGGGCGAGGCCGGCGTGTCCGACCCATTCGCCGAGCACCGGGCCCGGCCGCTGGCCGAGCATCTGAGCGACTTCGAGCGGGCGATCGAGGCGAAGGGGAAGACATCCAAGCACGCCCGGCAGACCGCCTTCCACGTCCGCACCGCCCTGGACGGCTGCAAGTTCAAGCTGTTCGGTGAAGTGAAACCGATGCCCGTCCTGGACTGGCTGACGGCCGAGCGGAGGGCCGGGCGGATCGGGGCGACTACAGCCGCCTACTACGTCCGCGACCTGAAGGCGTTCTTCCGGTGGATGGTGAAGTTCGACCGGGCGGCGAAGAACCCGCTGGCCGCGCTCGAGATCGACGCCGCCCCAGACGGGGACGTAGGCGCCCGCCGAGTCCTGCCGCCACCGGAGCTGGCCCTGGTCTTCGACGCCGCCCGCGGCAGCACGCGGCGATTCAAGGGGTTGGATGGCCCCGCCCGGCTGTGCCTCTACCTGGCCGCCTGCGCCACCGGCTACCGCGCGCAGGAACTCGCCTCATTGGTGCCGGAGTCGTTCCACCTCGACGACGACCCGCCGGCCATCCACCTGTCCCGCCGGAGGACCAAGAACCGCAAACGGGCCGACCAGCCGATCCCCTCGACCGTGGCCGCGGCCCTGCGGACGTTCCTGGCAGGCCGGCCAGTGGGTGAACGGGTATGGCCGGGATCTTGGTGGCGGAAGGCCGCCGAAATGCTACGCATCGACCTCGAAGCCGCCGGCGTGCCGTACCGGGTGGCCGGACCGGACGGTCCGCTGGTGGCGGACTTCCACTGCCTGCGGCACTCGTACATCACCATGCTCGACCAGGCCGGGGCGACGCCCGCCCAGGCCCAGAAGTTGGCCCGGCACTCGGACATCAAACTCACGCTGCAGCGTTACACCCACCACGGCCGGGCCGAACTTGCTGCCACGGTCGAACGGCTAGCCCTGCCGGCTGCCGGGGTCGTTGACGTCAACCCCCTAGCCGCCCTGTCGCGGACCGAACTCGAACACACAGTCGGCGTGCTGCTGGTGATCCTCGGAGCTTTGGTTGCACCCCGGGTTGCACCCAGAATTGGGACTATTGGGGACCAGTCAGGACAGGCGGAGACGAAGGCAGCGGACACCGGGGCCGCCGCCCAACCACCGAATTGCCTGAGAATCAGGGATTTAGAACTGGTGGGGACGGTTCAGGACGGATAGGGATAAAGAGGCCCCTCCCGGATTCGAACCGGGGGTGGCGGATTTGCAATCCGCTGCCTTACCACTTGGCTAAGGGGCCGTCGCCGTTGAAATCGTAGTGGGGCCGGTCCGGGGCGTCAATCCGCCCCAGTTGCGCGACCGGTATGACCGCTACGGCTGGCGCCTGCGTCAGTGCGGTTATCGGCACCGGTCCGCCGGGGACTTGGATGAATCCGTCCGCCGTCAAGCTGTTCCTGACGCTCCTGTGGCTCGTCACGGGCATCGCGTTGCTCGCGCGCGATCTGTGGACCGGCCGCGTCCTCGGCTTCCCGTTCGGCCGGTGGCTGTTGCCGCTCGCCGTCCCGTGCCTGGTGCTGGCCGCGTACAACTTCGCCCGCTGGTGGTCGATCCGGTCCTATGCGGCGGCGGGATCGTCGCCACGGAGTCGGCGCGCCCGCCGGCCACAAGAGGGCGACGCCGGCGCGGAGTCGAACCCGGCGTTCCAGTTCGGCGACCCGCCCGAGCCGGCGGACCGCGGGCCGTAACACCGCGCCGAGATTTGCTGGCGTCGTCCGCCGCGGGGTGGTACGCTGCCTGGGTCGCCGGCCCCTGTCCTCCGCAGGAGGTTCCCATGTCCGACCCGACCCGCCGCTGCCCCGACTGTGACGCCGACGCCGGCTTGACTCCGGCCGTGGACCGCCGCCGCTTCCTCCAGACCGTGGCCGCGTCGGCCGCCGCCACCGCCCTGCCCGCCGTCTGGGCCACGCCGCGGGCGGTCGCCGCCCCCAAGCCGACCAGCGCCGCCGAGACGGTCGTCAAGGGGCTGTTCGACTCGCTCACCCCGGACCAGAAGAGCAAGGTCTGCTTCGCATGGGACCACAAGGACCCGAAGCGGGGCCTGCTGCGGACGTTCGTCTCGAACAACTGGGAAATCACGGATCACATGATCCGGAGCGACTTTTACACGCAGAAGCAGCAGCATCTGATCCACGACATCTACAAGGCCCTGCTTAACCCCGAGTGGTTGGACCGGTTTGCGAAGCAGACGTATGACGACAGCGGCAAGCAGCCCTGGGGCGCGAAGCAGAGCATCGCCATCTTCGGCGATCCCGGCACGGACAAGTTCGAGATGGTGCTGACTGGCCGGCACATGACGCTGCGGGCCGACGGCAACACCGGTGAGCACGTCGCGTTCGGCGGGCCGATCTTCTACGGTCACGCCGCCCAGGGGTTCAACGAAAAGAAGGACCACCCCGGCAACGTCTTCTGGCCGCAGGCCCTGGCCGCCAACCGCGTCTACCAGATGCTCGACGGCAAGCAGCGGACCAAGGCCCTGGTGAAGGACCGGCCTCACGAGGCCGACGTCGGCTTCCGCGGCGGCAAGGCCGGGTTCGCCGGCCTGTCGGTGACCGACATGACCGCCGACCAGAAGGTCGAGCTTCAGAAGGTGCTGGCGATGCTGGTCGAGCCGTTCCGCGTCGAGGACCGGGACGAGGCGCTCGACTGCCTGAAGACGCAGGGCGGGCTGGACCGGTGCGTGCTGACGTTCTACGAGGACGGCGACATCGGCGAGGATGGGGTGTGGGACAACTGGCGGCTGGAGGGACCGTCGTTCGTCTGGTACTTCCGCGGCGAGCCGCACGTCCACGTCTGGGTCAACATCGCCAACGACCCGTCGGTGCCGCTGAACGCCAAGGGGTGATGGGCTTTGAGGTGAGCCGCTTGCGGCTTTGCGGGCGAGTGCTTGCATAGCCGCAAGCGGCTCACTCTATTCCGGCAGTTTCGACGCCTTCCGCGAGTCGCGGTACCGCTCCCAGAACTCCGGCGGCCCCGGCGGCTTCAGCCGGTGGGCTTCGCTCAATACCCACACCTGATGGTAGAACGCGAAAGCGGCCGGCTTGGCCATCGCTTGCGTCAGGCGGTTTTTCTCTTTGGCGTTGAGTCTCGGTTCCAGATCCACCTTAACGAACTTCTGCACGTCCTCGCGGAACTGCCGCATTCGCTCGGGTGCCCCAAGAATTGCCATCTCTTCCGCGACCCGCAGCTGCCGGTCGCGCTCCAGTTGGCGGTCGCGCTCCTCGCGGTGCCAGCGGTCGATCAGCTTCGGCCGCTCCGCCTCGGTCGCCTTCGCCAACTGCTCCTTGCGCGCCGGCGGCAGGCCGTCCAGCCACTGCTTCTCCAACACCTCGCGGACCACCCGTAGCCGCTCCGGGCCGGCCGGGGCCGCCTGGATGCGTTGGCGGTCGGCGTCCGGCAGGCGGGACAGCCAGAGGGCATAGCGCTCCATGACGCCGAAGAGCCGCGACCGCGTCGCCGCGTCCTCGTCCTGCAACTCCTGGTCGAGCTTCCGCAGCTGCTCTTGCTCCTCCGGCGGTAACCGACGGAAGGCGGCTAGGTACTGCTTGAGCCGTTGGCGCTGCTCCTGGTCGGCTGCCCGGCGGGCCGTGCGGCGGTCGTCCGCACCATCCCGGGCGGGAAGGAGGGCTGCCGCCAGGGCGGCCGCGAACAGCGTCAGCAGCAGAAGTCGCATGTGCCCTCAGCGCCCCGTGCCGTCATCGGTGAACAGGTCGGACTGGTCCAGCGCCAGCAGGTAGTCGAGGTTGTCGGCGGCCAGGTAGAGCGGCAGGTTTTCGATCACCCGCGGCTCCTTCGCCATAAGCGGGTCGTTGTCCGGGTCCGGTTCCGGGGCGGGCCGCGGCCCCGGCGTCAGGGCGTAGCCGGCGGCGAGGGCCAGCAAGGCCGCGGCCGCCACCCCGGCGGCGAAGCCGATCGCGCGGCGGTGCCGCGGCCGAGCCGCGAGGCGGCCGGCCGATCCGGACGGCCGCGGGGACACCCGCAGCGCCGAGACGCGGTCCAGCGTCCGCTCCGTGAAGTCGGTGGACGGTTCCGCCCGCGGCAGGTAGTCGAGCAGTTCCCACGCCCGCTTGAGGGTGTCCGCCTCGGCGCGGGCGTTGGCGTCGGTGTTCAGCCGGGCCTCGACCTGCCGCTGGGCGTCGGCCTCCAATTCGCCGTCGAGGTAGGCGACCAGTTCGGCGCGGTCGTCGTCGGTAATCGGTCGCGGGTCGGGCATGGCACTCAGTCCGAAACGGAATCATCTTGCGGGGCGGCGACGCGGGGGACGAACGCGCTGTCCACCGACAGGTACGCGGTCAGGGCGTCGCGGAGCCGGCACCGGGCCCGGCTCAGGAGCGACTTGACCGCCTTGGTCGTCAGCCCCATGACCTCGGCGATCTCAGCGTAGTTCATGTCCTCGTACTTGTTCAACACCACGGCCATCCGCTGCCGCTCGTTCAGCCCGGTCAGGGCCTCGCGGATGACGGCGGCCAGCTCCTGCTGCGCGAGCCGGTGGCCGGGCGGCGGGGCGGCGTCGGCGACCAGCTGCTCGGCCGGGCGGGGGCCGAGCGGACCGGACTCCTGCGGCGGCAGCGGCACCGTCGGCTTCCGTTGCCGGGACCGGAGGGCGTTCAGCGCCAAGTTGTTGGCGATGGTGAACAACCAGGTTGAGAACTTGGCCTGCGGGTGGTACCGCTTGCGAGTGCGGTAGACCCGCAGGAAGACCTCCTGGGCCAGGTCCTCGGCCTCGTCGGCGTTGCCCAGGAGGTGGTGCAGGATGCCGACCAGGCGGGCCCGGTAGTTGTCCACCAGCTCGCCGAAGGCGGCCGCGTCGTCGGCGTCGCGGACGCGCAGCATCAGCCGGACGTCCGGGTCGCGCAGGGCCATCTGGGCGCTGGTCGTCCCGTCCGGCATGGCCGACGCCCTCCGTCCATTCAACCGCGGGGCTGTCCCGAAGTTTCGGCTTCCGTGGCCCGCCGCAGTTGGCCGCAGGCCGCGTCGATGTCCGCCCCCTTGCGCTTCCGGACCTTGACGCTCACCCCGGCCCGCCGCAGCGTCTCGACGAACGTCTGCTGCGCGTCCGCGGCGGGCCGATGGTACGGCAGCCCCGGCACGTTGTTGAACGGGATCAGGTTCACGTGGGCGTGCCGGCCGCGGAGCAGGTTCGCCAGCTGCCGGGCCTCGGCCGGGCCGTCGTTCAGGCCACCGAGCAGGACGTACTCGTACGTCACCTGCCGGCCGGTCTTCTCAAGGAAGTAATCGGCGGCGGCCAGGATGTCCGCCAGACCGGTCGAGGGGTTGGTCGGCACGATGCGGTTGCGCAACTCGTCGGTCGGGGCGTGCAGGGACACGGCCAGGTGATACTGCTTGCCAAGGTCGGCGACGCGGCGAATCTTGGCCGGCAGGCCGACCGTCGAGATCGTCACGTGCCGCTGACCGAGATTCAGACCATCTTTGTGCCCGGCGACGGCGAGTGCGTGCGACAGGTGGTCGAGGTTAGCCAGCGGCTCGCCCATGCCCATGACGACGACGTTCGTCAGTCGCTCGTCCGCCGGCAGCAGGTTCCGCAGGCGGATCAGTTGTTCGAGGATTTCGCCGGCCGACAGGTTGCGGGCGACGCCGTCCAGGCCGCTGGCGCAGAACACGCAGCCCATGCCGCAGCCGACCTGCGTCGAAATGCAGGCCGTGCGGCGGTCGGCGTCCGGGATCAGCACACACTCGATCAGCCGGCCGTCGTGCAGCCGCAGGAGCAGCTTCTGCGTGCCGTCGGCGGACCGCAGGTGGCGGGCGACATGCGTGCCGAACGGCGACCAGTCGGCGGCCAGTTCCGCCCGCAGGTCGCGGGGCAGGTCGGTCATCGTCTCGAACGACTCGGCCCGGCCGGCGACCAGCCAGCGGCGGAGCTGCTTCGCCCGCAGCGGCGGCTGGCCGCGCCCGGAGAGCCACGTCGCCAGCTCCGCCGGCGGCGCGTCGAGGATGGCGCGCGGCGCGGGGGCGGCCGGCGGGGCCTCGTCGAGCGGCAGTTCGAGCGTCGTCGCCATGATCGTCATTCTAAAGCACGCGGCGCACGGAAGAAAGGAGCCAGCCGACGGCCCGTCCGCCGCTGCTCCCGCACACCGTTTCCCCCCTGCTCCGCTGCTGTTGCAGCCCGCGCCGGTGTTGTTGCCCGTATTGCTCCCGTTGCCCGCAGTGCTGTTACAGCCCGCAGCGACCCGGCGAAACCGTCTTGCTGCCCGGCTGTGGGGCGGCTATAAGCGTCCCGCACCCTCAACGGTGCGCTAATCTACCCATCTTTCCAGGCGCATGAGGCGTCCGATGGCCGACGACCACCCGCCCATTCTGCCCCTGCCTCAACCGGCCTGGGACGCCGAGAGTGTCCGCCGCCGCATCGCCCAGCTCGAAACGGCCCTGATGCGCCGCAGCGAAATCCTCGAAGAGAAGCAGGCCGAACTGGAAACCATCCACCGCTCCGACGCCTGGCGGATCGCCCGGACGATCTTCCGCATCCGCGATCGACTGTTGCCATTCCACAGCCGCCGCCGCCGGTGGTTCCGCACCTTCATGCGGGAACTTCACCGCTGCGCCCGGGCCGTCTACCGCACGCTCACTGGCCGCCGACCCGGGCTGAAGCCGGTGGAGACGCCGGCCAACCCGTCCGACGGAGCCCTGGACCTGGTGCAGTACGCCCGCTGGATTCAAAAGCACGAGCCGACCGACACCGTGTTGCAACAGCAGCGGGCCACGACGTTCGCCCGCCGGCCGGCCGTCAGCGTTGTGGTGCCGACGTACAACACGCCGGCCGCGTTCCTGACGGCCATGATCGAGTCGGTCCTGGCGCAGACGTACCCGCATTGGGAGTTGTGCATCGCCGACGGTCACAGCCCGGGCGACTGGGTCCGGCCGATCCTGGAGCGCTACGCCGCCCAGGACGCGCGCATCAAGGTCACGTTCCCCGACGGCAACCGCGGCATCGCCGGCAACACCAACGCCGCCCTGGCGCTCGCCACCGGCGAACTCGTCGCCCTGCTCGACCACGACGACACACTCGCCCCGTTCGCGCTCTTCGAGGTGGTCAAGGCGCTGAACGATCACCCCGAGGCCGACCTGATCTACTCCGACGAGGACAAGCTCGACGAAACCGGCCGGCGGGTGGACCCGGCGTTCAAGCCCGATTGGTCCCCGGAC
>DASXAN010001620.1:0-3501 GCA_036406755.1 Gemmataceae bacterium | reverse complement strand
GTCCGGGTCCGCGGCGAAGTCCTGATCTTCGAGACGCGGCCGTACCTGCCCGTCACTGACCCCGGCCAGATCGAAATCGTCGAGGCCAAGAAGTAACAGCAGACCTCTCAACCACCCAGGGCACAGTCACCCGAACCATTCAGGAAGCGAGCCATGCCACGGAGAACCGGGTTCACGCTGATCGAGCTGCTGGTCGTCATCGCCATCATCGCCGTGCTCATCGCGCTGCTGTTGCCGGCCGTGCAGAAGGTACGGTCGGCGGCGGCCCGCATCCAGTGCGCCAACAACCTGAAGCAGATCGGCCTGGCCTGCCACAACTACCACGACGCACTCGGCGGCCTGCCCAAGTATCGCCAGTGCCCGGACCTGGCCGGCCCCGACCCGCTGACCGGCAAGGCGCCCGACCGCGACTGCAACTCGTTGACCAACCCGTCGACCTTCACCGGCCCGAACGAGGTGTGGTGGGCCCCCTACGACAACCGCCCCGGCTCGACCGTCACCCAGGTGCTCGATGACAACTACCCCCGCGGGCTGATCTGGCCGTACATCGAGCAGAACCCGAAGATCTTCAAGTGCCCGTTCGGCACCGACATCGACACGACGAGCGCCACGTTCGGCCAGACGTTCCAGTGCAGCTACGGCATGAACTACACCACCGGCGGGCCGAACGGGAAGCGGTTGACCGACCTGACCAGCGGCAACGGCACGTCGAACATCATCATCGTCTGGGACCACGGCCGGACGCCGGGGTGCGCGAACTCGAAGATCGCCGCCCCCCGCGGCCCGTGGAAGCAACCGGACGGCACGTACGTGTTGGACGCGGACGTGACGCACTATCCGGTCCGGCGGCACGACGGGCTGTTCAACATCCTCTACTGCGACGGGCACGTGCAGAGCACCCGGCAGACCGACCTGTTGGACCCGCTGTTCTACGCCGCCGGGCCGCCGTGACGGTCGGCGTGTTGTGAAGCAGATTACAGACCACCGGGCCGGCCTGCGGCACACTTGTGTCGCGGATGAATCGTGGCGAACGGGTGGGCCGGTCTAACGGTGAGGCACACGATGTTGTTCACGAAGTCTTTGACGAGCGCCCGGGGCCTGGCGGCGTGGGCCGCCGTGACGTGTGCGGTGGCACTGATCCCGTCGCCGGCGCGGGCGGCGTTCCACCTCTGGTCGATTCAGGAGGTGTATACGAACAGCAGCGGCACGCTTCAGTTCATCGAACTGACCGACACGCCGCCGTTCGACCCCGGTCCGCCGTTCGGCGGCTTCCAGAATTTCGTCAACGGCATGACAGTCAACGTTTCCAACACCGGGGCTACCCAGACCAACACGTTCACCGTCCCCGGCGGGCCGCTGCCCGGTGACACCTTTGGTCACACGCTCTTGTTCGGCACCTCCGGCATCCAGGCGGCCGGCGCCCCGGCGCCGGATTACATCATCCCGGACGGCTTTCTGTTCCAGTCCGGCGGGTCCGTCAGCCTTTTCGGCGGCATCACCA
Source organism: Gemmataceae bacterium (assembly GCA_036406755.1). GTDB lineage: Bacteria > Planctomycetota > Planctomycetia > Gemmatales > Gemmataceae > DASXAN01. The sequence continues at coordinate 2,000 of DASXAN010001620.1, read as the reverse complement.
ACAGCGGCCCGTACACCGCCCTGCCGACCGACGGCCAGCTGTCGCGGGACTGGGCCACCGGCCTCAATTTGATCAACAGTCCGACGAACTATGCCGGCCAAACCGGCGTGATCACGCCGGTGCCCGAGCCGTCGCCGCTGCTGCTGTCGCCGCTGGCGGCCGGGCTCGGCGGCCTGCTACAATGGCTCCGCCGGCGAACGGACCTCCGCCGCCCATCGCGCGGGTGACCGAATGCACCCGCTCATTCGCCTTCGCGCCGGGTGCGCCGCCCTCATGCTCGGCTGCATCCTCGGTTGCGCCGGCGGCGAACCGAACCGGCCGTCCGTCCGCCTGCCGGACCTCGACGGTCGGCCCGTTGACCTGTTGCAACCGGACCGGTCGGCCGTCACGGTCGTCGTGTTCACCCGGACCGACTGCCCGATCTCGAACCGCTGCGCCTCGGAAATCCGCCGCCTCCACGGGGCGTATCACCCGCGGGGCGTCGAGTTCTTCCTCGTCTACGTGGACCCGCGCGAATCGCCGGACGTGATCCGCAAGCACCTGCACGAGTACGACTACCCGTGCCCGGCCCTCCGCGACCCGGGGCACGCGCTGGTGGCACACTGCGGCGCCACGGTCACCCCGGAGGCCGTCGTGTTTGCGAAAGACCGCACCATGACCTATCGTGGCCGCGTGGACGACCGGTACGAAGACCTCGGCCGGCCGCGGGCCGAGCCGACGACCCACGACCTGGCGGACGCGATCGAGGCGACGCTGCAGGGGCGGCCCGTCGCCCACCCGCGGACGAAGGCGGTCGGGTGTTTGATCGCGGACCTGCGGGACTGACAATGGCACGGCACTGGTGGATGGTGATCGCCACCTTGGGGTCGCTGGCGGCGGCCGCGTCCTGGCACCTGTGGCGGGCCGGGCCGGCCGCGTCGGGCCGGGACGACGCCGGGCCGGTCACGTTCGCCCGCCACGTCGCGCCGATCGTCTTCGCCAGGTGCGCGCCGTGCCACCACCCGGGCGAGGCGGCGCCGTTCAGCCTCCTGACCTACGACGACGTCCGCCGCCGCGCCCGGCAGATCGCCGACGTGACGCAGAAGCGGTTCATGCCGCCCTGGATGCCGCGAGCGGGCTGTGGCGACTTCGTCGGCGAACGGCGGCTGACCGACCGCGAATTGGCCGTTCTCAAGGAGTGGGCGGCCGCGGGAGCGCCGCCCGGCGACGAGTCGGAGATGCCCGCGGCACCCGAATTCGCCGACGGCTGGCAGGCGGGCACGCCGGACCTCGTGCTTGAGACGCCGGCCTACACGCTGTCGAGCCGAGACCGTGACGTGTTCCGCAACTTCGTCGTCCCCATCCACCTGGACGGCCCCCGCTGGGTCCGGTCGATCGAACTGCGCCCCAACAATCCCCGCGTGACGCACCACGCCCGGCTGGGCGTCGATGCGTCCGACGAGTCGATCCGCCGCGACGCGGAGGACGACGAACCCGGTTACGCCGGCATGGCCTGGGGCCAGGACCCCGACGGCCAGCTCGTCATGTGGGCCCCCGGCGTCGTCGCCGACCGCGGCACGCCCGGCGTCGCCTGGCGGCTGTACCCGCAGACGTGCCTGGTCCTGCACACGCACATGCAGCCGTCCGGCAAGCCGGAGGTCGTGCAGTTCCGCGTCGGCATCCACTTCGCCGACGCCCCGCCGGAGCAGCACCCCGCCCTGTTGCGGATCGGCACCTGCGACATCGACATCCCGGCCGGCGCGCGACACCACACGGTCACGGACCGGTACGTCCTGCCGATCGACGTGGACGTGTACACGATCTTCCCGCACGCCCATTCGCTCTGCCGGCAGTTGCAGGTCGTGGCCGAGCGGCCGGACGGGTCGCGGGAGCCGCTGATCGCCATCGACCAGTTCGACGAGAACTGGCACGACTCGTACCGCTACCGGCACCCGGTCCGGTTGCCGCGCGGGACGCGGCTCGTCTCGACGTTCACGTACGACAACACCGACGACAACCCC
>DASXAN010001619.1:0-3485 GCA_036406755.1 Gemmataceae bacterium | reverse complement strand
ACGCGGCTGTCGTACTTCCTCTGGTCGAGCATGCCGGACGACGAGCTGATGCGGCTGGCGGACCGCGGCGAACTGCGGAAGAACCTGGAACCGCAGGTCCGGCGGATGCTCAAGGACCCGAAGGTGCGGGCCCTGGGCGAGAACTTCGCCGGCCAGTGGCTGCAGGTCCGCAACGTCCAGTCGATCATGATCGACCCGGCGCTGTTCCCGGCGTTCAACGACGAGTTGCGATCGGCGATGGCCCGGGAGACGACGCTGTTCTTCGAGGCGATCGTCAAGGAAGACCGGTCAATCCTTGACTTCCTCGACGCCGACTTCACGTTCGTCAACGAGCGGCTGGCGAAGCACTATGGCATCCCCGGCGTCCGCGGCGAGGAGTTTCGCCGGGTGAGCCTCAAGGGCACACCACGGGCCGGCATCCTGACCCAGGGGAGCGTGCTGACCGTCACGTCGAACGCGACCCGCACGTCGCCGGTCAAGCGGGGCAAGTTCATCCTGGAGAACCTGCTCAACGCCCCGCCGCCGCCGCCGCCGCCCCAGGTGCCCGAGTTGAAGGACGTGGCCGATGCCGACGCGACCGGGCCGCTCCGCCAGCGGATGGAGCAGCACCGGGCCAACCCGGATTGTGCCGTCTGCCACGAAAAGATGGACGCGCTGGGGTTCGCGTTCGAGAACTTCGACGCCGTCGGTGCCTGGCGGACCAAGGACGGCCGGTTCGACATCGACCCGTCCGGGGCGATGCCGGACGGGCGGGCGTTCCGGGACCCGGCGGAACTGCGGAAGCTGTTGCGGGCGGAACCGGACAAGTTCCGCCGCTGCCTGGCCGAGAAGTTGTTAACATATGCCCTGGGCCGGGGCGTCGAGGCGACCGACCGCTGCGCCGTGGACGCGATCTGCCAGGCCACCCGGCAGAAGGGCGACACGTTTTCCGCGCTGGTCCTGGCCGTGGCGGCGTCCGACCCGTTCCAGATGCGCTCGCCGAGCACCCGAGGTGCGCCGAAATGATGCTGCCGAACCAAACCATCTCCCGCCGGACGGTGCTCAAGGGGCTGGGCACGGCGATGGCCCTGCCGCTTCTGGACGCCATGCTGCCGCGGCTGGCCGTGGCCGGGGTGGGCGGCAGGAAGGATCTGCCGCTGCGGTTCGCCTGCGTCTACGTCCCCAACGGCGCCCACATGCCGGAGTGGACGCCGGCGGCCGAGGGGGCACTGACGCATCTGCCGTCGATCCTCGAACCGCTGGCGTCGGTCAAGGATGATCTGCTCGTCCTGACCGGGCTGACCTGTGACAAGGCCCGCGCCCACGGCGACGGCCCCGGCGACCACGCGCGGGCCATGTCTGCCTTCCTGACCGGAAGCCAGCCGCGCAAGACCTACGGGGCGGACATCCGGGCCGGGGTGTCGTTCGACCAGTACCTGGCACAGCGGGTCGGCGAGTCGACCAAGTTCCCGTCGCTGGAGCTGGGGTGCGAGGGCGGCCGCGGGGTCGGCAACTGCGACAGCGGTTACTCGTGCGCCTACAGCTCGACCGTCTCCTGGCGGACGGAGACGACGCCGGTCCCGAAGGAGGTCAACCCGGGGCTGGTGTTCGACCGCCTGTTCGGCAGCGGCAAGGCCGACGACGTCGTCGCCCGGGCCAAGCGGCGGGAATACCGCAAGAGCGTCCTCGACCTGGTCCGGGACGACGCGAAGAAGCTCGAAGGGTCGCTCGGGGCGGCCGACAACCGCAAGCTCGACGAGTACCTCTCGGCCGTGCGGGAGCTGGAGGTGCGGATCGCCAAGGCGCAGAAGTCGGCCGACCAGCCGCCGCCGCGGCCGGACTACCCGGCCCCCGCGGCCGCGGTGCCGAAGGACTACGTCGAGCACATCCGCCTGATGGGCGACCTGATGGCCCTGGCGTTCCAGACGGACGTGACCCGGGTGGCGACGCTGGTGTACGCCAACGAGGGGAGCACCCGCCCGTACCCGTTCATCGGCGTGCCGGAGGGGCACCACGACCTGTCCCACCACGGCGGCGACGAGAAGAAGAAAGCCAAGATCCGCCAGATCAATCACTTCCACGTCAGCCAGCTCGCCTACGTGCTGACGAAGCTGAAGTCCATCCCGGAGGGCGACGGGACGCTGCTGGACCACTGCATGGTGGTCTACGGCAGCGGCAACAGCGACGGCAACCGCCACAACCACGACGACCTGCCGGTCCTGCTCGTGGGCCGCGGCGGCGGGGCGATCCGCGGCGGGCGGCACGTCGTCTACCCGCGGGAGCGCGACACGCCGCTGTGCAACCTGTACCTGTCGCTGGCGGAGCGGTTCGGGATTGACGTGTCGCACTTCGGCGACAGCACCGGCAAGCTGCCGGGGCTGACCTGATCCCGGCCCTGGGGTGTCCGCGATGAAGCGCCGCTCGTTCCTCCAGTCGTCCGTCGCCGCGTTGGGCACGGCCGCCGCAGCCTCGGCCGCCCCGGTGGCCGGTAGTACGGGTGTCGCGCGGGCCGGCGAGGTGTACGAGCTGAAAGTCCACGCCCTCCACCCCGGCAAGCAGCCGGTACTGGACGGCTACCTGAGCCGGGCGTTCATCCCGGCGGTGAAGCGTGCGGGGGCCGGCCCGGTCGGCGTGTTCCTGGAAGCGGCCGGCACCGACGCGGCGAAGGTCTACGTGCTGGTCGTCCATCCCTCCGCCGATCATGTGGCCACCCTCCCGGCCCGGCTGGCCACGGACGCCGAGTACCAGGCGGCGGCCAAGGACTACCTCGCCGCCCCGGCTAGCGACCCGGTCTACACGCGCATCGAAAGCTCGCTGCTGGCGCCGATCGCCGGCATGCCGCGGCTGGCGAAGCCGGACACGTCGAAGCCGCGGCTGTTGAACCTGCGGACCTACGAAAGCCACAACGAGCGGGCGGCGGCCAAGAAGATCGAGATGTTCAACACCGGCGAGCTGGCGATCTTCCGCCGCGTCGGGCTGACGCCGGTATTCTTCGCGGCGGCGGTCGTCGGCCCGGCCATGCCGAACCTGACGTACATGCTCGTGTTCCCGGACGACGCCAGCCGCAAATCCGCGTGGGGCCGATTCGGTGGGGACGCCGAGTGGCGGAAGCTGAAGGCGATCCCGGAGTACGCCGACAAGGAGATCGTCTCGCACATCACCAACCGGGTGCTGACCCCGGCCCCGTACTCGGAGATCTGACGGCCTCGGCTTGAAGAACGGCGGGCGGGGCGGTAGAAGTGGTTGGAGCCGGTCGCCCGGGCCGTATAATGGCCGGGACGACAAACCGGGCCGTGGCGCAGTTTGGCTAGCGCGCCTGAATGGGGTTCAGGAGGTCGTGGGTTCAAATCCCGCCGGCCCGACTTGGCCGCATGTTCTTGCATTGCAGGGACATGCGGCCTTTCTGTTGACACAATAGGACGGGGTCAGGCGGTCTCTGGCTGCAGGAAACGCAGCTTACTGGCAAATCGGTGCAAACCGTGGGATCCGTGGACAGCCTGCCGAGC
>DASXAN010001618.1:0-1550 GCA_036406755.1 Gemmataceae bacterium | reverse complement strand
TTTCCGTTCCACCGGTCGCTCACGCTCCCGGCTCGCCACAGACAGAATTCACCACCGTCCTCAAGCGCATCCTCGCCTCCCCCAGCGTCGCGTCGAAGGAGTGGATCATCCGCCAGTACGACCACGAGGTCCAAGGCGGCACCGTCCTCAAGCCCCTCGTGGGAGTCACCGGCGACGGCCCCGGCGACGCGGCCGTGGTCACGCCGGTGCTCGGCTCCTTCCGCGGCCTGGCCGTCGGCTGCGGCATCAACCCGCTCTACGGCGACCTCGACCCGTACGCCATGGCCACCGCGGCGATCGACGAGGCGGTGCGGAATGTCGTCGCCGTCGGGGCAGACCCAGCCCGCATCGCCCTGCTCGACAACTTCTGCTGGGGCAACGTCAACGATCCCGAAGTCCTCGGTGAGCTGGTCCGCGCCTGCGAGGCATGCCGGGACGTGGCCGTGGCGTTCCGCATGCCGTTCGTCAGCGGTAAGGACAGCCTCCACAACGAGTACCGCTCCGGCGACACGCACATCCGCATCCCCGGCACGCTGTTGGTCTCGGCGCTCGGCCAGGTGCCGGACGTGCGGCGGTGCGTGACGATGGATCTGAAGGCCCCCGGCAACCGGCTGTACCTCGTCGGCATGACGAAGCCGGAGTTGGGCGGGTCGCACTACCACCTGGTCACGGGCCAAACCGGCGGCGAGCCGCCGCGGGTAGATGTGAAAACCGCGCCTCGCCTGTTCGGTGGCCTGCACGCGGCGATCGCACAGCGGCTGGTGCGGTCGTGTCACGACCTGAGCGAGGGCGGGCTGGCGGTGGCGGCGGCGGAGATGGCGTTCGCCGGCGGTGTCGGGGCGGACCTGACCGGCGGCCCGGCGGCCCCGGAGGACGACGACGTCTGGCTCTTCGCCGAGTCGGCGACACGGTGGCTTGTCGAAGTCGAGCCGCAGAAGGCGGCGGCGTTCGAGGCGTGCTTCGCCGGGCTGCCTGTGGCGGCGGTGGGCACGACGGTCACCGAGCCGCGGCTGCGGATCGCCGGGGCCGACGGCGAGTGGGTGGTGTGGGCGCCGCTGGCCGAGTTGAAGGCGGCGTGGCAGTCACTGAAGGGGTGACGGATGGGGGACGGGCGACCGCGGGGCCGGCCGATGTGGCTGCTGCCGGCGGCGATCGCCGGCGTGGCGGCAGTCATCATCTGGTTCGCAGTCCACAGCTCGGAACCGGCCGTCTACGTCACGGTCGTTAACCACGGCCCGGCGACGCTGCGCGCGGTCACGGTGCAGGTGACGGGCCGGGCGCACGTCCTGGGCGACCTGGCGCCGGGGCAGTCGAAACGGCGGAAGGTGCTGCCGACCGACGCGACGGCGGTGGCGGTCGAGTACACGGACGACGCCGGCCGGCGGGTGCGGCTGGACGTGGGCGGCGCGTTCAAGCCGGGCGACCGGGGCGAGGTGGTGATCGAGCTGCGGGATGGCAAGGTCGCCGCATCGCGGTTCAATCTGACCGAGGGGGAGTGACCGGGGCGAGCGGGGTTGCGTGAGCGCCCCGAGGGCTGACAACTGTCAACG
>DASXAN010001617.1:0-2821 GCA_036406755.1 Gemmataceae bacterium | reverse complement strand
CCCCGGGTGTGCTCGCCCCAGCCCGGGGCTTCGTTCCTCAGCCCCGGCCACCCGGCGATCGTGTCGCCAAATGTCGCGTCTTGTCGCATTAGAAAAAGATGTTAGTTGGCCGCGTCCGCCCGCGCGGCCCGGCTGACCCCCGTCCCATTTCTCCTTGCCCCGCCCGCCCGACACGCCGTACCCTGATGCCAGACCCCGCGATCCGCCGCCCCGAGGCCCCGTCATGGGCAAGCAAAAGGAACTGATGCCGTCCGCGGACCTCGACCCGCGGCCCGGCGACGTGGACCTGTCCGCCGAGCAGCTCGGCAAGCTCAGCCTGTTCGCCGGGCTCAAGGGCAAGACCGACCTCGAAAAATTCCCCGGCACCCTCCGCGTCCGCCACTTCCTGTCCGGCGACGCCATCTGCCGCCAGGGCGAGGCCGGCTGGACCGCCTTCTACATCCTCACCGCCGCCGACGTCGCCAACGTCATCCAGGCGGGGAACCCGCTTGCGGGTCGACCGACCGGCCCCGCCCGCCCGGCCGGCCCCGTCTACCGCCGCACCATCGAGGACCTGATCCTCCTGCCCGAGGACGCCGCCTCCGACGTCTGCGCCACCATCTACCTGTCGATCCCCCGCAAGGCCGCGGACTCCCCGAATCGCGGCTGGCTCGGCCGGCTCAACCGCCGGCTGTTCGGCGGCACCACGCCCGGCGGCGCGAAGGGCCGGCCCAAGTTCATCCCGATCGACGCCCCGACCGACGTGGACGGCGAAACCCTCCAGGCGTTCTTGAAGGAAGGCGACCTGTTCGGCGAGATGAGCTGTCTGAACCGCTCGCCGCGGTCGGCCACCGTCATCGCCGCCCGCGACTGTTATGTGCTCGAGATGCTCCGCAACATCTTCGAGAAGGTCAAGGAGGACGCCAACTACAAGAAGCGGGTCGAGGAGGAGTACAAGCGGCGGGCCCTGGACCAGCAGCTGAAGAACCTGCCGCTGTTCAGCCAGCTGTCCGAAGATCAGGTGGACCTGGTCCGCCAGCGGGCGACGCTGCGGTCGTACAAGGCCGGCCAGATCATCTGCGACGAGCACGACCGGTCCGACGACGTGTTCATCGTCCGCAGCGGGCTGGTCAAGGTGGTCAAGGGCGACTCGGCACTGCTGTCCGTCCGCGACCTGGCCGACGTGCCGGCCCTGGTCGCCGCCCTCCACGAGCCGAAGGGGCCGGCGGTCAAGCTCATCGCCGCGTTCCCGGACAACGTGAAGGCCCTGCTCTCGCAGACCCCGGCCCGGGTGACGGTCGAGAACGAGCAGGAGGTCGTCCACGCCCTGAACACCAGCATCAAGGGGCCGCCGCTGTGGACGGACGCGGCGTTCAAGGAGCTGGCCGCCGACCCGGCCTTCCAGGCGGAACTCAAGCGGCTGCCGGCGGCCCAGAAGGAGTGGCCGGAGCGGGACGTGCGGCGGCTGAACCGGCGGCTGGTGGAGGCGGCCGTGCCGGGGCTGCGGCCGCTCCGCCGCTGGGGCGACGGGCCGGAGTCGATCCTGTCCTACCGGGCCCGCGGCGAGCTGATCGGGGAGATGGGCCTGCTCCGCAAACTGCCCCGCAGCGCCACCTGCGTCGCCTACATCCACGCCCGGGACGAGCTGGCCCGCAAGGAGGCCGCCCGCCGCGACCTGGAGGCGGTCGAGCTGCTGCACCTGCCGGCGTCGTTGTTCGCCGACCTGCTCCGCGACCCGCGGTTCGCCCGCCAGGTGGACACCATCCTGGCCGAGCGGATGGCCGCCGACAAGAAGGCCGGCAAACGGCCGGTGACGGCCGCCGCCCGGGCCGTGCAGCAGTCCGAGCGGTTCGAGGAGCTGGGGCTGATCCAGGGCCAGCGGCTGATGCTCATCGACCTGGACCGCTGCACCCGCTGCGACGAGTGCGTCAAGGCGTGTGTCAACACTCACGCCGACGGCCGCAGCCGGCTGTTCCTCGACGGCCCGCGGTTCGGCCAGTACCTGGTGCCGGCGACGTGCCGCAGTTGCCTGGACCCGGTGTGCATGATCGGCTGTCCGGTCGGGTCGATCCACCGCGGGGACAACGGCCAGATCGTCATCGAGGACTGGTGCATCGGCTGCGAGATGTGCGCCCGCCAGTGCCCGTACGGGTCGATCGTCATGCACGACACCGGCGTCATCCCGGAGGCGGCCTACGGGTGGCAGGCGCGGGAGATGACGAAGGACGAACCGGCCAACGACGGACTCGGCCGACGACTGTCGTCGATGAAGACGGGCTGGCGGCCGGTCAAGGCGCCGGTCGCCCTGGACCGCGATTTCCTCGGCGGCAAACCGCCGGCGGCGGCCTACGCCTTCCGCCACGAGTTCACCCTGGACCGCGACCGGCTCGCCGAAGGGGACGAGTTCAAGGTCGAGGTGACGGCCCCGCCCGCCGCGGAAGTGCAGGTGTGGATGGACGGCAAGCCGCTGGACGCGGCCGAGGTCAAGAAGGACAAGCGGACCTACCCGGTGCCGGACGCGACCCGGGTGCTGACGCCGGGCAGGCACGTGGTGGCGGCGCGGGTCGTCCCGCCGGCCGGGCACACGGGGCCGATCTTCGACCTGCGGGGGGACGTGGTCCGCCGGCCGAAGGCGGCGCAGCTGAGCGCGGCGGACTACATCGAGAAGGGGGTCGAGGAGGTGGCGGTGGTGTGCGACCTGTGCAGCACGCTGCCGGGCAAGTCGCCGGCGTGCGTGCGGGCGTGTCCGCATGACGCCGCGATGCGAGTGGACGCCCGGCGGAATTTCCCGGCGTAGGCGGGGCGAGCGGCGGGGTTTATCCCCGCCGTTTTGCGAAGACGG
>DASXAN010001616.1:0-3316 GCA_036406755.1 Gemmataceae bacterium | reverse complement strand
TGCCACGCCACGGTCCTGAGCGGCTACGAGTGGTGCGCCGACTATCCGGGGTTCGCCCAGACGGCTGTCGAGAAGGCCCACCCGGGGGCCGTGGCGCTCTTCTTCGCCGGCTGCGGCGGGGACCAGAACCCGCTCCCGCGGCGGTCGGCCGCAATGGCGGAGAGCTACGGCCGGGACCTGGCCCGCGGCGTCGACGACGTGCTCAAGGCGCCAATGGCCCCGGTCACCGGCCGGCTCGGGCTGAGCTACGCCGAGGTGGAAGTGCCATTCGCCGACCTGCCCTCGCGCGACCAACTGGTTCACGACACGACCAGCACGCACCGGGCCACGGCCAACCGGGCGAAGAAACTCCTTGCCGCGCTGGACAAGGGCGTTCCACTCCGCGCCTCTTACCCGTACCCGGTGCAGGTCTGGCAATTCGGGCCGGACCTGTCGCTGGTCACTCTCGGCGGTGAGGCCGTCGTGGATTACTCTCTCCGTGTCAAGCGTGAGCTGGGCCACGACAAGACGTGGGTGGCCGCGTACGCCAACGACGTGATGGCCTACATCCCGTCGCTGCGGGTGCTCAAGGAGGGTGGGTATGAGGGGGGCGGGTCAATGCCGATCTACGGCCTGCCGGCCGTGTGGGGGCCGCGGATCGAGGAGATCATCGTCGCCGAGGTGCACCGGCAGGTCGAGGCCGCACGCGCCGCCCAGCACTCGCAGTAACCCATGCCGCTGAAACTCTCCGCCTTCCCGAAGTGCTACATCGACCGCATCGCCGGCGACCGGTCGATGTCCGTCTTCGACTGGATCGAAGTGGCGAGGCAGCTCGACGCCGACGGGCTGGAGATGTACGAGGGGTTCTTCACCAGCCTCGATAACGGTTACATCGACCGCGTTGGCGATGCGATCGGCGCCGCCGGGTTCGCCATGCCCATGCTCTGCTGTTCGCCGGACTTTACCGACCCCGATCCGGATGGCCGGAAGCGGGCGGTGGACCGTGAGGCCGAGATGGTCCGTATCGCCCGCCGGCTCGGCGGGGCGGGGACGGTCTGCCGCGTGCTGAGCGGTCAACGGCGGACCGGCGTCTCGCGGGACCAGGGGCTGACGTGGGTCGTCGAGTGTATTGAGCGGGTACTGCCCGTGGCCCGCGAGTTCGATGTCGTCCTCGGCCTGGAAAACCACTACAAGGACAGTTTCTGGCAGTACCCTGAGTTCGCGCAGAAGAAGGATGTGTTTCTGGAACTGCTGGACGCCATCCCGGACCGGACGCACTTCGGCGTGCAATACGACCCGTCCAACGCTCTCGTTGCAGGCGACGACCCGATCGACCTGCTCCGGGCGGTGGCCGACCGCGTCGTGAGTATGCACGCCAGCGACCGCTACCTCGCCGACGGGGCGACGCTCGACGACCTGCGGCAAGCCGACGGCACGCTCGGCTACTCGCCGAAGCTCAAGCACGGCGTCACCGGCAAGGGGCTGAACGACTACCGCGCCATCTTCCGCATTCTCGCCGGCCGAGGCTACCGCGGCTGGGTCAGCATCGAAGATGGGATGAACGGCATGGAGGAGATGGTCGAGTCGCTGGCGTTCCTGCGGCGGATGGCCGCGACCTATTTCCCGGAGTCGTGACGTGAAGCCGGTGCGGGTCGGCCTGATCGGCTGCGGCAAGGTCGGGCAGATCCACGCGGCCGCCCTGGCCGGGCTTGCGGAGGCGGAGTTCGTCGCCGCCTGCGACGCCTACCCGGACCGCGCCGCCGCGTTTGCGACCCGCTACGGCGTCCGGCCATTCGCCGACGTTAACTCCTTGCTCCGCGACGGCGGCGTCGAGGCGGTCGTTGTCGGCACGCCGCACCCGCTGCACGCCGAGCCGACCATCCGAGCCGCGGAGGCCGGCGTCCACGTCCTCGTGGAAAAGCCGCTGGCTGCCAACCTGGCCGATTGCGACGCCATGCTCAGCGCCGCGGCCCGGTCCGGCGTAACGCTCGGCGTTGTCAGCCAGCGGCGATTCTACGAGCCGGTGCGGCGGATGAAGGCGGCGATCGACGCCGACAAGATCGGCCGGCCGGCGCTGGGCGTGTTCACGATGTACAGCTGGCGGGACCCGGCCTATTATCAGTCCGACCCGTGGCGCGGCCGGTGGGACACGGAGGGCGGCGGCGTGCTGGTCAACCAGTCGCCGCACCAGCTCGACCTGCTGCTGTGGGTGATGGGGCCGGCGGCGGAGGTCGGCGGCTACTGGGCCAACGTCAACCACCCGGGCGTCGAGGTCGATGACACGGCGGTCGCCACCATCCGCTTTCGCAGCGGCGGCCTCGGGTCGATCATCACCAGCGTGGCCCAGAAGCCGGGGCTGTACACGAAGCTGCACGTCCACGGCACCAGCGGGGCGTCGGTCGGCGTCGAGACGGACCGCGGCTCGACGTTCATCGCCGGCGTGTCCGGCATCACGGAGCCGCCGCTGAATGACGTGTGGACCGTCCCCGGCGAAGAACACATGCTGGCCGAGTTCCAGGCGGAGGACCGGGCGCGGTTCGCCGGGATCGACGCGACGGTCCACTACCACGCGCTGCAGTTCGGGGACTTCCTGCGGGCCGTGCGTCAAGGTCGGCCGCCCGTTGTGACCGGGGCGGACGGCCGAGCCGTGGTGGAGCTGTTCACCGCCATCTACCGGTCAGCCCGCGATCGTCGTCCAATTCAACTTCCGGCCCATTCCGATGGTCCTAAGAACACGAAACCCCCTGTGTGACAGGGGGTTGTGGCGTTCGTCGTGGTCTCAGTACGCCCGACAGGAGTCGAACCTGTAACCTTCGGTTCCGTAGACCGATAGCGAACGCTTGTTAAGCCTTTCCGGCGTTGCACTTCCGCCTTTTGCATCCCGCCCGTTGCACCAAGGTTGCACAACCTAAAGCCTTGGGTGAATCCATTCGTCCCACGGCTGGTCCGCTCCGTCGCGGAATGTCTCACCCTGCCAACTGAGCTTCCGCGCTAGACTCCAAGTAGGCTTTGATTGGTGTACACACGTTTCAGGGGTCGGGAGGGAGGGCAACATGGTAGCTGCAACTGTTCCGGGTCCGCTGTTGACGAAAGCGCCGTGGTCAGTCACCGGGCTGAGCCGGAGTCGCTGGTACAGGCTCGCGGCTCTGGACAAGGTGCCGTTGCCGGTGAGTGTCGGCGGCGGTCGGTTCTGGCGGGTTCGTGACCTCGTGGCGTGGGCGGAGAAGTTGCCGCCCATGAAGGCGGTCGGTCCTCGGGTCGGCCGGCACCGGGCCACGCCGGCGGCTGAGGCGGACGGCCCGGCCCTGGCCGCGGCGTAGACAGTCGAACGGGTTTG
>DASXAN010001615.1:0-2834 GCA_036406755.1 Gemmataceae bacterium | reverse complement strand
GCGCGGCTTGCGGGCCCACCCGGCGGCTCACGCCGCCGGTTCGCCGTCAGACGTGTTATTCACTCCGCCCCGCGACGCCGACCGGGGTCGGCTCGACCGGGGCCGGGGCGCCACCGCCGAGCATCACCGGCGGCACCCGCGGCGCGGCCGGCTGCTCCGGCGAGGCCTGGTAGCCGGCCTGGCGGACGCCAGTGTCAGCCGCCGCCCCGCCGCCCGACAGCAGCGCCCGGGCCGGCTCGAACGACGGGTCGGCCCGCAGGGCCAGCTGCAGCTGCACCGCGGCCGCCTCCGCCTGCCCGTTGTGCTGCATCATCCGACCGACGTTGTACCGGGCCTCGGCCTCCGGCATGCACTTGGCCAGCGCGTTCAGGGCCGGCTCGTACCAGCCGCCGCGGGCCAGCGTGAACCCGAGCAGCTTCTGGGCCGCCTTGTTGTCCGGGTCCAGCTGCGTCGCCTTGGTCAGGCTCTGCACGGCCGCCGGGAAGTCCTTCGCCCGCGCCTGGGCCGCCCCCATCTCGTACCACAGGTTGCCGTCATTCGGCTTCAGGGCGACGGCCTTGGCGAACATCGCCTGGGACTTGTCCTTCTCGTCCGTCGCCGCGTACGACTTGGCCAGCGCCACGTACGCCGGGGCGAACTTGGGATCCACCTTGAGCGCGTCCTGGTACGACTGCCGGGCCTGGTAGCGGTACGCGTCCCGCTCGGCCTGGGGCCGGTCGCCCTCCTCGGCCGCCTGCTCCTTCAGGGCGCCCATGGTCACGTACGTTTCCGGCTTCAGGTGGGTCCGCGGCGGGGTCGCCGGCGGCGGCGGGGCGGCCTTGGCGAGCTGGGCCGGGGTGGTGACGGTCGGCTGTTTGGCGGCCGCCTGCTGCTGGCCGGCCGGGTCGAGGGGCAGCGGCTGTTTCGGCGTGGTGTTGCAACCGAGCGCCCCGGCCAGGAGGCCCCCGGCCAGGCACAGCTTCCAGCGACCGTCCATGGTCGTCCCCCTTCGGGGAGTGATCAGCGATCAGCGATTAACAATAAGCCGAAGACCGGTGAGCTTATTGCTGATCGCTGATCGCTGATCACTCCGGTTAGAACTCGGCAATGAAGCTGGACGCGGATTCGGCGATCAGGTCGCGCGTCAGGTGGACCGGCTGCCGCCTGTATCGGCAAATCGACTGGACGATCTCCAGCAAATCCCGGCAGTCGCTGGCCCGCGGGGTCCGGCCCTGCGTGTAGTACCGGGTGTACATGTAGTCGATCGCCTCCGGCAGCGGCGTCATCCCCAGCCGCTTGCACACGGCCGCGAAGATCTTCTCGTACACGTCCCGGGTCGGGGCGTGCACCTGCACCTTGTGGCGGATGCGGCGCAGGAACGCGTCGTCCACCAGGTCCTTCGGGTCCAGGTTGGTCGAGAAGATGATCAGCTGCTCGAACGGCACCTGGAACTTCTTGCCGCTGGCGATGGTCAGGAAGTCGTGCCGGTCCTCCAGCGGCAGGATCCAGCGGTTCAGCAGCTCCTTCGGGCTGACCAGCTGGCGGCCGAAGTCGTCGATCAGGAACACGCCGCCGTTGGCCTTCACGTGCAGCGGGGCCTGGTAGAAGTTGGCCGCGACGTTGTACCGCAGGTCGAGCATGTCCAGGTTCAGCTCGCCGCCGGTGACGATGACCGGCCGGCGGACGCGGACCCAGCGGGGGTCCACGGTGCCGGTGTTGAGCAACTCCTTGACGCGGGCGTCGGCGATGTCCTCGCCGCCGCCGCCGTCCTCGTCCAGGTGGTGCAGCGACGGGTCGTAGATGGTGATGATCCCGCCCTCGGCCTGGATGGCGTGGGGGACGTAGATCGACCCGCCGGCTGCGTTCATGAAGTCGCCGATGGCCCGGGCCATGGCCGTCTTGCCGTTGCCCGGCGGGCCGTAGATGAACACGCTCTTGCCGGAGACGATCGCCGGGCCGATGGCGTTGAACAGGTCGTCCTTGAGCACCAGGTGCGAGAAGTGCCGCCGCAGCGTCTCCGGGCCGCAGGCGATGCCGGTGACCGACTGGCGGTAGGTCTGCTCGACGTAGTCGTCCAGCGGCACCGGGGCCGGGCCGACGTAGGCGCACTGCTGCACGGCGTCGTGGGCCCGCTGCCGGCCCAGGTCGGTCAGCTCGAACTTGTACGACACCCGGCCGATGAGCTCCCCGCCCATCACCTCGATCAGCTTCATGTCCTTGAGGAAGCGGATGCCCTCCTCGACGATCTTGAACGGCAGGCACAGGAACCGGGCCAGGTCCAGCCCGAGCAGCTGGCCCCGCTGATAGAGCGCCTTGAGGATCAGGTCGGTGAGCAGGGCCATGCTCATGCCGGCTTCCTTGAGCGTCTCCGGCGAGGCCGGGGCTTCGGGCGCGCCGGAGTTTTCCATGTCCACGAGCGGCCGCGGGGAGCGGTTCATTGGTGACGAGTCTCCGATGGGGGCCAGGACGGCGGCGCGAGTCGGATCAATAGCGGCCCTTGCTGATGATGATGAGCACGGCCGCCAGGGCGACGAGCATGACCGTGCCGACCACGCCCTGGAGGCTGCCGGCCTGGCGGCCCCAGTACTTGACGAACTCGCTCCAGCTCCACTCCTCCGCCGGGAAGACGATGGACGCCGGAGGCGCCCCAACGCCCGCATCCCACTGATTCTGGGTCGGGATTGGGGGTGTGGGATTGGCGACTTCCCCGCCGCGGGCGGCCGGGGCGGTGAGGGCGGCGGCGCAGGCCAGCAGGGCGGCCAGGAACAGCACGCGAACGGCGGTCGGACTGAGCAGCAGGGTCATGGTGCCGGTCCTGGGGGTTGTGCCGACGGGGCGTCCAGGTGCGGGTCGTA
>DASXAN010001614.1:0-4949 GCA_036406755.1 Gemmataceae bacterium | reverse complement strand
TGCCCGAAGATCGGGCACGGAATGCGGCGCGGGCCAGCAGTCAAGATGACCAAGGTGACCAAGAAGACCGTTTTCGGGCGTTCGGCCAAAACGGTCTTCTTGACCCGGAATTGCTGCCCGGCCGTAACCGGGGAACCGGCGCTGGCGGCCGGAAACGAAAACCGGCCGGGCGCCTCCCCCATCGCGAGGCGCCCGGCCGGGCCAGTCCGGTTAACTACCGGCTCAGGTCTAACGCCGACAACTGGGGCAGCTGCCGCCGAACCCGCCGCCCATCCCGCCGAAGACCGGCTGGAAGTACGTCGGCTGGACCGGTGCGGCCACCGGCGGCGGTGCCATCTTGCGGGTGACGTAGGCGTCGTTCGCGTTGTTGACCAGTTCCTTGGCCAGTTCCCCGGCCGGCACCTCGCCGGCTTTGCGGTAGGCCTCCACTTCGCCGGACCGGGTGCTGATCACGACCCCCGGACCGGGCATGTCGAACTCCCGGGCCAACTTCTGACCTTCGGTGGTGTCGGTGTCCACGAACAGACACACGTAGCTGCTTCGGAGAGTTTGGTTGATGGACTCGTCCTGCTCGGCCGGCTTGGCGAGGTTCGCCCAGTCGGTCTTGCCGGACCCGATGACGACCACGAGCGGCTTATGCTCGCGGCTACCCACCTCCCGCGCCGTGCGGTAGTCGTGGTGCCACGCCGGTGCCAGCGTAGCGTTGTGGGCAGGGAAGAGGGCGGCGACCAGAGCCGCTCCCAGAATCGAGGTGTTCATCCGATGTCCTCCTTCCAAAGAAGCAGTCACCTCGGTTGCGTGGCCCGGTCCGTCCGGGCAACAAGCATTGATGGGGATGTGCAGTTCTACCCCGCCTCAACCCGAGAGGCAACCCGCAAAGTCATTAAAAACCTCTCATTATGCTCATACCATAGAATCAGCGCAATTGTACTATCTTGCCTACATTTGCTGAAATGACTGATGCGTTGGTCGGAAGTGACCTGCCCGACCTGCGTTAAACGGCGAGTTCGTCGGACTGGTTGAGGAGATGAGCGTATTGACTGCGGACGGGCGCGACAACTTCGCTGAGAAGTTCTTTGACCTGTTGAGGCGCCCGGCCCAAATATCGGGCCGGGTCGAGAGCGGCGGTCACGTCGACGCCGACAAACGCGGGATCGGTCTGAAGTCGTTGCGTGAGAGTGTTTTCGGACGCTCCTTCCTTCAACTCGGCAGTCGCCGCGTGGCTGTGGCGGCGGATCACCTCGTGCAGCGCCTGCCGGTCGCCGCCCTTGGCCACGGCGGCCATCAGCAGGTTCTCGGTCGCCATGTACGGGAGCACCTGACCGACGTGGCGGGCGATCACCGCCGGGTGGACCTCCAGCCCGGCCGTGACGTTGAGGAGCAGTCGCAACACGGCGTCGGTGCCGAGGAATGCTTGCGGCAGGACCAGCCGCCGGGCGGCGGAGTCGTCCAGCGTCCGCTCCAACCACTGCGTTGCCGCCGTCTGGGCGGCGACGGCCGGCAGGCCCAGGACGAACCGGGCCAGCGAACAAAGGCGCTCCGCCCGCATCGGGTTGCGCTTGTAGGCCATCGCCGACGAGCCGACCTGTTCGGCCTCGAACGGCTCGTCGATCTCCTGCTCGTGGGCCAGCAGCCGTAGGTCGGTGCCGCACTTGTGGGCCGACTCGCACACCCCGGCCAGGGCCGTTACGATCTGCGTATCCACTTTGCGGGAATACGTTTGGCCCGTGACCGGCTCGACCTCGTCGAAGCCCATCTTCCGGGCCACGAGCTGGTCGAGCTTCCTCACCTTCTCATGATCGCCACGGAACAGAGAGAGAAAGCTGGCCTGAGTGCCGGTCGTGCCCTTGGCCCCGCGGAACCGCAGCCGGCCGATTCGGTGCTCGATTTCGTGCAGATCGAGCACAAAATCGTAGCACCAGAGCGCGGCCCGCTTGCCCACCGTCGTAAGTTGGGCCGGCTGGAAGTGGGTGTACCCGAGGCAGGGCAGATCCTTCCACTGCTCGGCGAACCGGGCCAGACCATCGATGACGCCGACGAGCCGATCGCGGACGAGGCCCAGCCCCTCCCGCATCAGGATCAGGTCTGTGTTGTCGGTGACGTAACAGCTGGTGGCACCGAGGTGAACGATCGACCGGCTGAGCGGGGCGACTTCGCCGAGCGTGTGGATGTGGGCCATCACGTCGTGGCGGAGGCGGCGTTCGTGCTCGGCGGCGCGGTCGAAGTCGATGTCGTCGAGGTGGGCGCGAAGTTCGGCGAGCTGCTCCGGGTTGATCCGGGGGGTGATACCGTCGTCGGCGGTGAGGCCGAGTTCGTGTTCGGCTTCGGCCAGCGCCAGCCACAACCGCCGCCAAGTGGCGTGTTTCCGCTGCGGCCCCCAGAGTTCGACCATCGGCCGGCCGGCGTAGCGGGTGACGAGCGGGTTGTCGTACGGCAGCGGGTCGGTCATGGGCCGGCGTCGTCAGCTTGAGTGAATCCGAAGGACGAAATCCGATTCCGCTCCTGCCGGCTCACCGTGCCGGCATGCGAAACATCTTGGTTGAGGGTAGCACAACCCATCGATCATCGTACGGCGGGCGGGCGATTCGGAGAGGGCCGGACGGCAACCGGGGCGAATCGTCGGGTACACTCCCCCTAGAGACATGGACGCCGCGGTCCCTCTGCGGACCGCCCCACCCCAGGAGGACGCGCATGTTCCGCCGCTGGCTCGTCGGGCTGGCGCTGGGCTGCGGGCTGCTGGCTGCCACGGCCAACTCGGCCCGCGCCGCCGACACCCCGCTGCCCCGCTTCTTCTACTACCCGTACTACTACTACCCTCACAGCTACTGGCCGGGCAACAGCCCTCAATGGCCAGAGGGCCCGGGGATGCCGTACCAGCGGCCGCCCGCCTACATGGCCTACCCGCCGTTCCAGGAATACCGCTGGCACTACATGCTCTTCGAGTCGCACCGGTACTACAACGGCAGCCACTTCTGGCTGGACCAGTTCTAGCGGCCAGAGGTCAGGAGGCAGAGGTCAGAGGTCAGAAGGAAGCGATTCTGACCTCTGACCTCTGCCTCCTGACCTCTGGTTCACTGCCGCCGCCGGGCCAGGTGCAAGGTCGTCTCGTAGCACAGCCGCACCAGGCCGTCGATCTGGTACTTGGCGTGTAGCTCGTCCAGCGCCGCGGCCCACGCCGTCCGGCCGGCCGTGTCCTTCGGTGCGTACGTGGCCGAGAACACCCGCCCCTGGAGCCCGTCCGCATCCAGCCACGAGGCGTGTCGAACCTTCCGCCGGTCGTAGTCGGTGAACAGCGGGTGGGCGGCGAGCACGTCGGCCGCCTTGGCCCGCGGCCCCTCGATCACTTCCGCCTCCGGGGTGGTGCGGATCACGTCCCCGACTGCGGCCGTGAACTCGTCGGACTCGTCCCGCTCGTACCCGAGCACGGCCACCCACCCGCCCGGCTTGAGCAAACGCTGGAACTCCCGTAGGGCCGCCCCCGCGTCGAACCAGTGGAACGCCTGGGCGGCGACGACGCAGTCCGCGGCGGCGTCCGGCAACCCGGTCGCTTCGGCCGTGCCGTCCCGGTACCGCGGCGGCGGTCCGACCGGGCACGGCGTCGCCTCTGCCCGCCGCCGCATGGCCGCGTTCGGCTCGACGCCGATCACGGAGATGCCCCGCTCGGCGAACAGGCGCGCCGAGATGCCGGTGCCGCAGCCGACGTCCACGAGCACCGACGACCGCCCCATCCCGGCCCGGGCGATGACCGCCCGGATCACCTCGTCCGGGTAGGTGGGCCGGTGGCGGGCGTAGGTATCGGCCAGGCCGGAGAACCGGCGGACTGGGTCGTTGCCGGCGGACATCGTTCCCCCGTCACTTCACCAGCAGCACCGGGCACCGGGCGGCAATGCCGATGAAGTAGCTGAGCGTGTTCCACCCGGCCCCCGGGTCGGAGAACTCCACCGGGTGCGACGTGAGCACGATCAGGTCGGCCCCGTGGACCGCGGCGTACTTCACCACGGCCGGGCCGCGCTCGCCGTACACCACGTCCGCGGTCACCGACCCGGCCCGCCCCCGCAAGCCGGCGGCGAGGCGGTCCAGGTGGCCGCGGGCGTGCCGTTCCAGCCGGTCGTAGAACGCCGGCTCGTCCTCCCGCCCGACGCCGTGGATCATCTCGATGACGTGCAGCAGCGTCACCGCCCCGCCGCCCCCGGCGAGTTGGCCGGCGATGGCCACGGCCGGGCCGTGTCGGTCGGTCAGGTCCACCGGGACTAGGACGTTGCGGAACATGCCTCACCTCCCGCGGCCGTCACGGCTCGCGGTACACCACCCCGCCCTTGAGCACCAGCCGCACCCGCCGCAAGGCGGC
Organism: Gemmataceae bacterium; assembly: GCA_036406755.1. Classification (GTDB taxonomy): domain Bacteria; phylum Planctomycetota; class Planctomycetia; order Gemmatales; family Gemmataceae; genus DASXAN01. The sequence continues at coordinate 601 of DASXAN010001614.1, read as the reverse complement.
GATCTCCTTCGTCGGGTCGCCGTCCACCGCGACCAGGTCGGCGAGCAGGCCCGGCTTGACCGCCCCGAGCTTGCCGTCCAGCCGCAGCACCTTTGCGGCATCGATCGTGGCGGCCTTCAGCGCCCGCTCCGGCGGCAGGCCGAACTCCACCAGCAACTCGATCTCTCGAGCGTTGTCCCCATGGGCGAACACGCCGACATCCGAGCCGTTGGCGATCGTCACGCCAGCGTCGAGGGCGGCCTTGAAGCTGTCCCGCTTGGCCCGCAGCCGCGGCGACGCCAGTCCGGCCGACCGGTCGCCGAAATACTTCTCGTACGCCTCGCTGGCGGCCAGCGTCGGGCACAGGGCGACGCCCCGCTCGGCCATCAGCTTGAACACGGACCGGTCGCCCTCGTCGCCGTGCTCGATGGTGGCGACCCCGGCCAGGACGGCCCGCCGCATCCCCTCGGCCGAGGTCGCGTGGGCGGCCACCGGCACGCGGGCCGAGCGGGCCGTCTCCACGATTAGCGCCAGCTCTTCCGGCGAGAACGTCGGCTTGGCCCGGTCGCCCGGCCCCCAGCGGTAGTCGGCGTAGACCTTGATCCAGTCGGCGCCTTTGCCG
>DASXAN010001613.1:0-8761 GCA_036406755.1 Gemmataceae bacterium | reverse complement strand
CGAGTGCCCGGTGGCGTTCCACCAGCCGCTCGCCCTCCATGCCGTACTGGCCGGCTAGCAGAACGCCGAAACAGGCGGTCTGATATGACGGTGGCGTTTGTCCGAAAGCGGCGGCGGGGATTTCGCGTTCCGGCGTGCCATCCTCAAAGTAGTCGGGGTAGAGGTAGCCAGCTTCCCACAAGTCGCCGCGGTATCCAAGCCGTCGCAGTTCACCAACGGTGGTGTTGAACAAATCCTCTTGCGTGGGCGACTGAAACGAAACAGTCATGGTCCACTACCGGAAAGTGGCCGGCTGTTCATCGAACGCCATAATTGTATTGGCTGCAACAACTTACGTCAAGCTAATTCCCATAAACGGTGGCGCATCAATACCTTACGGCTAGCCTTTCTCGGTCGCTGGGTTGCATTTTTGACTACAGATGCGTAGACTTGTCGCATGGCGAAGGCGACCCCATCCTCGCTGACTGCGGTGCGTGCCAAGCTCCGGCGGGCGGCCGAAGAAAGCGGTATGACGCTGGAAGATATCGGCCTGCGGATGGGGTTTACTAAAGGCGGGGCGCGTCAGGCCGTGTCTCGGTTGCTGAGCCAGGAGAAGTACGACCCCCGGCTTTCGACGCTACTCTCGTTCGCGCAGGCGGTCCAAAAGCCACTCGGCAAACTCATCTCCTAGCTGGGTCCAGTTAGAGCTTTTTCCCGAAAACCGCCAAGATACTGTCTACAAATCTGTTGACAAACACGGGCGGATTGTCTACACTAACGTAGACAACGAAAACCAACCCGTGAGGTGGCCCGTGGACCCGAGAGAACAGCGCGGCTTGGTCATCGCGGCCCTGTGCAAGCTGAACCGGACGAAGGACGGTTGGCTGGTGCCATCGCAGACCGGCCCGGACCGCGCCTACACGGTCAACCCGGCCGAGCAGACTTGCACCTGTCCCGACCACCAAGAGGGCGGGCACAAGTGCAAGCACATTTACGCCGTCGAATTCACGATGAAGCGGGAGGTCCACTGCGACGGCACGGTGACGGAAACCAAGTCCATCACGTTCACCGAGAAGGTGACGTACAAACAGGACTGGCCCGCCTACAACCACGCGCAGGACATCGAAAAGGACCGGCTCCAAGAGTTGCTATTCGGCCTCTGCCAAGGCATCGACAACACCATGCGGCCCGGCCCGGGTCGCAAGCCGCACACCAAGCGGGATTCCGTGTTCGGGATGGTGTTCAAGGTCTACTGCCAGTTCAGCGGCCGGCGGTTCTCTTCCGACCTCCGGGCGGCGCACCGGATGGGCTACCTGTCCCGGAAGTTCGCCGGGGCGAAGGTGCTGCACTTCATGGAGAACCCGGCCTATACGCCGATCCTGCGCCAGCTGATCGCCACCAGCGCCCTGCCGCTGCGGACGGTCGAGCGGGATTTCGCCATCGACTCCAGCGGGTTCGGCACCTGCAAGTTTGAGAAGTGGTTCGACCACAAATACGGCATCACCCGCAACCGGTGCCAGTGGATCAAGGTCCATCTCTGCTCCGGGGTCAAGACGAACATCGTGACCGCCGTGCGGGTGCTCGACAAGGACTCCGGCGACTCCCCGCAGTTCGCCCCGCTGGTCAAAGAAACGGCCAAGTCCTTCACCATCGGCGAAGTCTCGGCCGACAAGGCGTACACCAGCGTGGAGAATTTCGAGACGGTCGCGGAATGTGGCGGGACCGCGTTCCTGTCGTTCAAGGTGAACGCGACCGGGGCCGCGGGCGGGCTTTTCGAGAAGATGTTTCACTTCTTTCAGTTCAAGAAGGATGAATACCTTGCCCACTACCACAAGCGCAGCAATGTCGAGTCCACGTTCAGTATGATGAAGCGCAAGCACGGCGATTCGATCCGGAGTCTGACCGAGACGGCGCAGACGAACGAAGTGCTGTGCAAGGTGCTCTGCCACAACCTCTGTGTGCTGATCCAAGAGGAAGCCGAGTTGGGCATCCGGCCGGACTTCACGACCGAGAAGGCCGAGCGTCGGCGGGAAGCCCTGGCGCTGGCCCCCTGACCCGTTCCGGAATCGGGCGGGCCGTTCTGCTTTGCGTGTTCCGCAATCGAAAGCGGAACAAAGCGCCACCTCAGAATCCGTGAGTTTCGTCCGGAATCAATCGGACTTCGAACACATCCTTTTTCTCTGCAATCGGTTAGGATCATCGCCTGATTCCGGAATCAATTTGAGGCCGGAAAGGAAACATCGATCGCAGTCGCCTCGGTCAGACGCCTCAGATACTCGTGCCGCGGAATCTCCACGGCCCCGAGCCGGGTCGTGTGTTCGTTCGCCATCTGCACGTCCAACAGGGCGAACCCCCGCGCCTGCAGCCGCTCGACCAGTGCCGCCAGCGCCACCTTCGACGCGTCGGACTGCCGGTGGAACATCGACTCCGCCGAGAACAGCCCGCCGACCGCGACGCCGTAGACGCCGCCGGCCAGGGCGCCAGCCCGCCACGCCTCCACGCTGTGCGCGTGCCCGAGTTCGTGTAGGCGCTCGTAGGCGGCGACCATGTCCCGGGTGATCCACGTACCCTCGTCCCGCACGGCGCAGCCGCGGATGACGCCGGCGAAGTCGCGGTCGAAGGTGACGGCGAACCGGCCGGAGCGGATCGTCCGGGCCAGCCGACGGCTGACGTGCAGGCCGCCCAGGGGCAAGACCGCCCGCGGGTCGGGCGACCACCAGCAGACGGGGAGCGACTCGTCGTACCACGGGAACACGCCGCGGCGGTAGGCGTCGAGCAGCGTCTCCGGCCGCAGGTCGCCGCCGACGGCCACCAGCCCGTGCGCGTCCGCCGCCTCCGGGTCCAACCGCAGCCGCCGCGGCATCGCTCGCCCCCGGCTCACTTGCCGAGCTTCTCCAGCTCCTTCTTCGCCTCCCCGGCCGCCTTGGTGTTCGGGTACTGGGTGACGATTTCCTGGAGCCGCTGCTTGGCTCGGTCGGTCTTGCCGTCCTTGAGCAGCGACCGGGCGAAGTCCAGCTTGTTCGCGGCCGCCTTCTCGTCCCGGTCGGGGTCCGCGGCGGGCTTGTCCTTCGCCTCGGGGGCGGCCTTGGGCGCCTTGGCGGTCGCCTTGTCTTTCGGCTCCTGCCCGGCCGGCCAGCCCCGCTCGTTGCCGCGGGTGATCCGGATCCAGCTGTCGTAGCGGTCCTTGTCCTTCGAGACGACGTAGTAACCCAGCCCGTTCTTCTTCAACAGCCCGTCCAGAACGTCGGCTACGGTCCGGTCGTTCGCCGAATACGTCACGCGCTGGTTGCGCGACACGCCGAGGGCGTAATCCGGACTCAGGCTGCCGAGCTTCTGGTCTTCCAGTTGGCGGGAAATCTCCTTGATGCACTCGTCCAGCATCTCGTCCTTGAAGTCCACGGACACCTTGGCGGTGAGCTTCCTCGCGCGCGTGTTGGCGGCGAGTTGCGTGTCCTTGTCGGCGGCCATGGCCGCACAAACGCCGACCAGAATGACGCCGGCACCCAGCAGAGTACGACGCATGGGAACCTCCGGACGAGTCGAAAACGGGGCAGGGGATCGAGAGGCGCAGCGATTCTACCACAGTCCGGTGGCGCTGTCGCCGACCGGCGTTGCGGCGATGCCCAAATCATTATTTGGTACGAGTTTATGTCGTGATTATTCGGCCGTCCCGGGCTAGGTATTTGGCCGGCAAGTGCGTAAAATGGGGGTGTCCAATCCGCCTTCTGACCGCACGCCGAGGAGCCTGACTTTGGCCGACACTACCCCGCCCGTTCCGCCGCCGCCGGACGAGTTGACCGTCAACGGCGACGGCGACGGGTTCGCCCCGCTGAACATCGCCGACGAACTCAAAGACAGCTACCTGACCTACGCCATGTCGGTCATCATCAGCCGGGCGCTGCCCGACGTCCGCGACGGCCTGAAGCCGTCGCAGCGGCGGATCCTGGTGGCGATGAACGACCTCGGCCTGACGCCGGCGGCGGCCACGTCCAAGTGCGCCGGCATCATCGGCGAGACGATGAAGCGGTATCACCCGCACGGCGACCTGTCCATCTACGGCACGCTCGTGCACATGGCCCAGGACTGGGCCATGCGGCACCGCCTCATCCAGGGCCAGGGCAACTTCGGCTCCATCGCCGGCCTGCCCCCGGCCGCCCACCGGTACACCGAGGCCCGGCTGTCGGCCGTCGGCATGGAGTTGCTCGCCGACCTGGACCGGGACACGGTCGACTTCATCGACAACTACGACGGCAAGTACCGTGAGCCGCTGGTGCTGCCGTCCCGGTTCCCGAACCTGCTGGTCAACGGGTCCGACGGCATTGCCGTCGGCATGGCCACGGAAATCCCGCCCCACAACCTGGGCGAGATCTGCGACGGCCTGATCGCACTGATCGACAACCCGAACATCGGCCTCTTGGAGCTGATGGAGCACGTCCCCGGCCCGGACTTCCCGACCGGCGGCGTCATCATGGGCCGGCAGGGGATCGTGGACGGCTACCGTACCGGCCGCGGCAAGGTCGTGTTGCGGGCGCGGGCCGACATCGTCGAGGAGCGGGGCCGCAGCCAGATCATCATCCGCGAGGTGCCGTTCCAGCAAACCCGCAACCGGCTGGCCGAGCAGATCGGCGAGCTGGTCAAGGAGGAGCGGATCAAGGGCATCTCGGCCATGCGGGACGAGTCCAGCGCCCGCAACGGCGAGCCGGTCCGGTTGGTCCTCGACCTGAAGCGGGACGCCGACCCGACGCTGGTGCTCAACCAGCTCTACCAGTTCTCGCCGCTACAGCGGACGGTCAGCATTATCATGCTGGCGCTGGTGGACGGCCGGCCAGAAACGCTCCCCCTTCGAGACATGATGCAGCAGTACCTGCGGCACCGGGTGCGGGTGATCCGCCGGCGGACGGAATACCTGCTCCGCGAGGCGAAGCGGCGCGGCCACGTGCTGGAGGGGCAGCTGATCGCCATCTCGTCGCTGGACGAGGTCATCCAGATTTGCCGGGGCTCGCCGAGCCGGGCGGAGGCGAAGGACCGGCTCATGGGCCTGGCGGTGGCCGCGGCCGTGATGCGGCGGGCGCTCGGCGAGGAGCCGTTCGCCGCGCTGCAGCGGGAGCTGGGGGCACTGGAGAGCTACCGCATGACCGAGGCCCAGGCCGAGGCCGTCGTCAACCTCCGCCTCGGCCAGCTCGCCGCCCTGGAGCGGGACGAAATCTTCAAGGAGTACACAGGCCTGCGGGACCAGATTCGCACCTACGAGGACCTGCTCTCCGGCGACGAGAAGGTGCTGGCCGTCGTCCGGGCCGACCTGGCCGAGATGAAGGCCAAGTACGGCGACGACCGCCGCACAGAGATTTCCGACGCCGGCGCCCGCGTGGACATGGAGGACCTGATCGCCGAGGAGAATCAGGCGGTCACGATCTCGCACAACGGGTACATCAAGCGGCTGCCGCTGAACACCTACCGCACCCAGCACCGCGGCGGCAAGGGCGTCTCCGGCGGCTCGACCCGCGAGGACGACTTCGTCGAGCACTTCTTCGTCGCCTCGACGCACGCCTACCTGTTGTGCTTCACCAACCGCGGCCGGTTGTACTGGCTCAAAGTTTACGACATCCCGCAGATGAGCCGCACGAGCCCCGGCCGGGCCATCGCCAACGTCCTCTCGCTGAAGGAGGACGAGAAGATTTCCGGCGTCATCCCGGTCCGCCATTTCGAGGCGGACGTCCACCTGCTCATGGCCACCCGCAACGGCACGGTGAAAAAAACGTCGCTGGAGCAGTACAGCCGGCCCCGGGCCGGCGGCATCATCGGCATCTCCCTGGACGAGGGCGATGACCTGATCGGCGTCGTCCTCACCCGGCCGGGGGACGAGGTGATGCTGAGCACCCGCAACGGCATGGCGATCCGGTTCGCCGAGTCCGACGCCCGTGCCATGGGGCGGGGTGCCTACGGGGTGAAGGGGATCAACCTCCAGGAAGGAGACGCGGTCATCGGCGTGGTCGTGGCCGACCCGGACGGGTTCCTACTGTCGGTGTGCGAGAACGGGTACGGCAAGCGGACGCCGTTCGGTCCGAACGCCGCCGGCGGCCCGGCCGACGGGGCCGACGAGGAGCCGGTCGACGCGGAGCCGGCGGAGCCCGGCGGCGAGGACGCCGACAACGGCGAGGCGGCCGACCACTCGCGGCTGCGGTACCGGCTGCAGCGGCGGGGCGGGAAGGGGCTGCGGGACATCCGCACCAGCGAGCGGAACGGGCCGGTGGTCGGGGTCGTGGCCGTCCGGGCCGGCGACGACGTCATGCTCATCACGCAGCAGGGGATGGTCAACCGCACCCACGCCGACGAGATCCGCGTCACCGGGCGGAATGCCCAGGGCGTGCGGGTGATGAACCTGAACGAGGGCGACCGGGTGGCGTCGGTGGCGAAGATCGCCCGTGAGGACGCGGTCGAGCCCGAGGCGACAACGGCGGTCGCGCCGGCGGAATGAACCGGAGTTTCGTTTCGCCGCGCGGCGGAGCTAGGCGAAACCCACGCTTGGCTGCGCCGCGCGGCGAAACGAAGACTATTCACACCTCTCTGCGGATGCCGGTCCGCGCCGGGAATAGCCCCCGGAGTCGGATCCGCCAGCCGGGCCGGTCGGCCTCGCGGAACAGCACGTCCTCGCGGTGGAACTGGGCCACCGCCCACCGCAGCGCCAGCGCGATGCACGCCGCCAGGGATAGCAGGACCGGGGCGAAGTAGGCCCACGGCGGCCCCTCCGGGGGCGGCAGGATCAGCCGCTGCAACAGCAGGCACAGGCCGGTCACCGGGATCAGGCTCGTTCGCAGCGTCAGCTCCAGCCCGGGGGCCAGGCTGAACAGGACCAGCGGCATCGTCCCGAGGAAAATGGGCAGCAGGTAGTACTGGCCCTCCTTGGTGCTGCGGGCGTACACGCCCAGGGCCAGACACAGGGCGCTGAACAGGGCGGCGAGCGGGACGGTGAGCAGGGCGCACCATGCCAGTCCGTCGAATCGGACCAAGTTCAGGCCGAGCAGGCGGCTGCCGACGACTGCCCCGCCGCCCATCCACAGCAGGTTCCACCACGCCGTCACCGTCGCCAGCGTCCACACGGCCAGGAACTTCCCGGCCACGATCTCGACCCGGTTGGCCGGGCTGATGAGCAGCGTCTCCATCGTCCCCCGCTCCTTCTCGCCGGCGCACAGGTCGATCGCCGGGTACAGCGCCCCGGCCAGCGACCACATCACCAGCATGAACGGGAAGAACCGCACCAGCGCGTCGCGGAGCTCGTCGGTCGTCCGCTCCAGCCGCGGCTTGCGCTCGTCCGGGTCGCGGACGGTCAGCACCTGGTCGAAGTCCGGGGGCAGGCCGGCGCGGGCGAGCTTCGTCTGGCGGAGCGCGACCCGGTACTGCCGGAGGATGGCGGTGAGCCGGCGCATCGCCAGCTTCGACAGCTCGTCGCCTTCGCGGGCGTAGACGTCCAGGGTCGGAATCTCGCCCCGGGCCAGCCGGTCGCGGAAGTCGGCGGGCACGGCCAGGAGCACGTCCACCTGCCGGGCGTCGAGCGGGCCGCGGTCGGCGGACGGTAGCGGCACGACGACTGGCGGGCGGAGTCCGTCCGGCGTGGCGTCGCTATCGGCCTCGACGAACTGGTACTCGTCGCCGTCCCTGACCACGAGCGGCGGGTAGGCGGCGTGCGGGCGGAGGGCGAGCACCTGCCCGGCCGCCCCGGTCACGGCCGCGATGCCGCTGCCGCCTGGACTCGGCAGGGCGGCGAGCCAGGCGAACTCGCTACTCGCCCCGACCGGGCCGTCCGCGGCGGCCGGCGGCAGGTTCTCCAACCCGGCGACGCCGACACGGACCTCGTGCTCGAGCACGGTCAGCGCGAAGACGAACCCGACCAGCCCGAACGCCGGGTAGAGCAGGATCGGCAGGCCGAGGAGCATGAACAGCCAGCGGCGGTCGCGGAGCAAGTCGCGCAGCTCGCGGTGCCAGATCAGGCGGATGATGGTGCCGCGCATCACGTTAACCCGTAAACCCGTACCGCGTTGTCGTGGAACAGCTTTCGCTGCTGCTCGGCCGGCCGCTCCCGCACGACCGCCTTGAGCGCGTCCACCCACTCGGCCAGCGTGGCGACCGTGGTGCAGACCGGCCAGTCGCTGGCGAAGGTCGCGCGGTCGGGGCCGAAGGCGTCGAGGACGTGGTTGACGATCGGCGCCAGGTCGGCCGGGCGCCACGCGCCCTTCGTCGCCGTGTTCACCAACCCGGACACCTTGCACACGACGTTGGGCCGCTTGGCCAGCGCGTCAATGTCCCGCCGCCACTGCGTGCGGTCGGGGGCGGTGCCGTCCGCGGCGTGGACCCGGGCGTTGCCGCAGTGGTCGAGGATGAAACGCGTGTCCGGGCAGGCGTCGGCCAGCTTGGCGGCGTCGGGCAGCTCCGCCGGCCTCATGCACAGGTCGAACCGCATCCCCAGCTCGCCGAGCAGTCGGACGCCGCGGACGAACTTGGGGTCGAGGCAGTAGCCGGGCGGCGTGGACGGCACGTGCAGCACCTGGCGGATGCCCTTCACGAACGGGCGGCCCTTGAACTGCTCGGCGTAGGCGCGGAAGCCGTCAGAGGCCGGCCGGCCGGAGACGACGCCCCCGACCATGCCCGAGTCTGGCTGATTGCAGGTGGCGATGACGAACTCCGCCTCGGCCTGCTGCTGGGCCGGGTCAACATCGACCTCCATGTAGATCGTCTGGACGATGTCGAGGCCGGCCGCGGCCCGCTTGTAGTCGGTGAGCGAGATCGG
>DASXAN010001612.1:0-8279 GCA_036406755.1 Gemmataceae bacterium | reverse complement strand
TCATTCGTCATTCCCGCGCAGCGGGTGTTCCCGCGCCGCGGGCGGGCCGTGCCGGCGGCGGGCGTCGGCCAGCGCCTTGCCGGCCCGGACGCGGGCGAGCAGGGCGTCGGCGTGGGTGACGGCCGTCTCGAACACCCCGCGGCCGCCGTGCTCGGCCGCCACCCGCCCGGACAGGCGGTGCGGCGGCGCGCGGGCGGTGAGCTGGGCGTCCTGGTCGGCGGCGGTCTGGCGGACGGTCTCGATGGCCGCCTCGTCGTCCTGGTCGCCGGCGGCGTGCAGGGCGGCCATGAGGGCGTGGAAGGCGACCTCGAAGTGGCCGGCCGCGAACGCCTCCTGGTTGACGGCCATGAGCCGCCGGAACAGCCGGGGCAAGACCCGCCCGGGCAGCGGTCTGGTGTCCATCGCGGGGTCTCCGGAGGGCGGCGACCGGAGCCATCTTACCAGAATCCCGCCCGGCGGCCGGTGACGGGCGTGTGACCCGTCTTGGCCGACGCTTCCGCTGCGCCGCCCCCCGGCGTATACTGGCGCACGCCCGACCCCGGTGGGGCGTGTCATGCGCCGCTGGCTCTGGTCCGTCCTCTCCCTGGTCCTGATCGCGCCGGCCGCCCGCCCGGACCCCGTCGCCCGGCCGGTCGAATACCGCCACGGCGACACCGCCCTCGAAGGGCTATTCGTCTGCGACCCCGGCCCCGGCAAGCGGCCCGGGCTGCTCCTGGCCGGCGAGTGGGCGGCGACCGGGCCGCCCGCCCGGCAGCGGGCCACCGCCTGGGCCAAACGCGGCTACGCCGTGTTCGTGCCCGACCTGTACGGCAAGGGCGTCGCCCCGAAGGACGGTCAGGACGCGGCCGCCCGCGCCGGCCTGACCGGCCCGGACCGCACCGCCGTCCGCGCCCGGGCCGCCGCCGGGCTGGCCGCCCTGTGCCGCCAGCCGCAGGTCGATCCCAAGCGGGTCGGGGCGGTCGGCTACGGCGTCGGCGGGACGGCCCTGCTCGAACTCGCCCGGTCCGGGGCCGACCTCGAGGGCGTCGCCTGCGTCCACGGCGACCTGTCCACGCCGAACCCGGCCGACGGCAAGAAGGTCGAGGCGGCCGTCCTCGCCCTGGTCGGGACCGACGACCCGCACGTGCCGCAGGCGCAGGTGACGGCGTTCGAACAGGAGATGCGGGGCGGCGGGGTGGACTTCCAGGTGGTGCGGTACGGCGGCGTCGGCCACGACTTCACCAACCCGCAGGCCGGCCGCGACCTGAAGGCCGGCCGGGCCTACGACGCTGCCGCCGACCGCCGGGCCGCCGAGGCCGTTCGCACTTTCCTCGCCGAGGTGCTGCCGGCGTCGGCCCCGGCCGCCCGCCAGACGACGGCGGCCCGGCCGGCCGGCGTGCCGGAGAAAGTGCTGACCGTCCTGAAGCAGGTGGACGAGCACGGCGAGCCGCCGCACGGGTACGAGGGCGGGCGGACGTTCCTGAACGCCGAGCGGCTGCTGCCGCAGACGGACGGCCAGGGGCGGCGGCTGAAATACCGCGAGTGGGACGTGAACCCGCTCCGGCCGGGCGTCAACCGCGGGGCCGAGCGGCTCATCACCGGCTCCGACGGCTCGGCCTATTACACCGACGACCACTACCGCAGCTTCAAGAAAATCCGGTGACCCAATGAACCTGTCCCACCTAACGACGCCGGCGGCCCGGTGGTCACACCTGCTGGCCGCCGACCCGGACGCCGCCCGCGACGCGCTGCGGGCCCTGGACCGGGCGGGAAGCCCGGTGTCGGTGCGGTTCGTCCGCGGCCGGAAGGCCGAGACGACCGCCCGGTTCTACGACGAGCTGGCCGCCGCGTTGCAGTTCCCCGACTACTTCGGCGAAAACTGGGACGCGACCAACGACTGCCTGACCGACCTGCGGTGGCTGTCGGGCGGCCTGGTCCTCGGCCTGCTCGACGGCGACAAACTCCTGGCGGCCGCCGGCGACGACGCGGCGCGGAAGCTGGTCCAGGTCCTGACCGCCGCGGCGGGGCACTGGGACAGGCCGGCGGGCAAGGTGGCGGCCCGGCCGTTTCACGTCGTCGTGCAGGCCCGCCCGGCCGAGGCAGACGCCGTCGCCCACCGATGGAAGGCGCTGGGTCTGCCGCTGCACCGGCTCTGAGCTGACGTCGCGGGGCGGTCGGAGCCGCCGCCTATACGGCCCGCTTCGCCGACGGGAGCGGGGCGGCGTGTGCGTCCTGTGTCACCTGCCGCTTCTGTTATTGGCGGTCTTCTGGCCGAACCTGAGCGACCGCCGCCCGCCGGGGTCAGACAACGACTTCGTGTGTGGGGTGCTGCGGCGGCTGGCGGCGCGGGGTACCGCGGCCGATGCCGGCGGGGCATCGACGGGCGGGGCGGCGGTTACTTCTTGTCGCCCACCGCGGCATCGAGCTTGGCTTTCTCTTTGGCGTAGTCTGGGTTCTCGGCCAAGTGTTCGGCCAGCCACTTGCGGCGCTCTTCCAGCTTGTCCCTGCGCATGAAGTACCCGGGCAGGTTCCAAATGCGCGGCTCCTTGGGGGAGTACTTGTAATCCTGGAACCGGATCGTCGGCGCTTTCGGGTCGGCGACGAACACACCGGTGTCCATCGTGCCCCGGACCAACGTCTCGCTGCGGTACTCGAACGCCGGTCCGCGGACGGTGATGTTACTGTACGGCCTGATTAGGTGCCCTTGCACCCACACCGACCCGTCGGGTTGCGACACGACCGGCCCCGTCCACCGCAGGTCATCTCTCTCGGATTCATGGAAGTCACCCTGGGCGTCCAACTTGCCGATGACGATCGCGGTGCCCCGCAAGAAGCCCACCCGACGGTCGGTGTCCGCAACGAAGACATACTCCGGGAGCGGAGGAGCGGGGACGCCCGGAAGCGGGAGGCAGACCAATACGGGCAAGGCGACCTGTACGAGTCGACGCACCCAGACGGTTGCGGCATTCATTTCTCGGTATCCCTACCGGCGTCGCGCTGGCCTCTCCGCTTCATGACCTTGCGGAGTATGTACTCTTCCTCCCAGCCATCGTGCGGCCACCCGGGGCGTTCTTTGAGCCACGCCCGGTGTTCCTCGACCTTGTCTTTCCGAATGAAGTAGCCGGGTAGATTCCAGATCCAGCCGTCCTCCCCGTACCTGTAGTCCTCGAACCTCATAATCTTCGAGCCGGCTTCGGGGATGAACTCACTGCCCGGCATCATCGTCCCCAAGATCAGCCGCCCCGACCGGTACTCGTATACCCGCGCAGGCTGCGGAAAGCTGATGACCGCACCCTTTACACGGTCACCACTGAACGGCCCACCCGTCTGCATTCGGTCTAACTTTTCTCGAACGTGGAAACTGCCGCGGGCGTCCAGCGTCCCGACATGGATCACCCCTGCCCACTCGATGTTGATGGGCATGCCATCAACCGGGAAAAAGACGTACTCGATGGGCGGAGCGTGAGCCGCCGACGCTGGATGCAGAAGCGCACACGCGACCGCCACGCTGACGACCAAGAGAAGCACCGACAGACGCGGTTTCGCCACAGCCCAGTCCTTACGATAAGGACAACGATGTCTCCGTCCTCGCCGGCGAGGATGGCGGTTACGTCTTCTCACCCCAGCGGTGAGCCGATTTCGGCTCTCGTTATCAAATGTAGGCTGTGCAGGCTGTGACACCAGCGCTGGCTGCGCCACCAGAACACCAGGGGACAAACGCGCGCGGGGAGCTGAATCCCGCAAAATCATCTCAGATTATCCATCTTTCCAATCACCGCTTCGGCCGGAACGCCACTATCCCCAGCGGCGGCAACGTGACGGTCAGCAGGTACTCCCGCCCGTGGTGCGGGATCGGGGCCGCCTCCCGGCCGCCGAAGTTGCCCACGCCGCTGCCGCCGTACAGCTCCGCGTCGCTGTTCAGAATCTCCTCCCAGTGGCCGCCCCGCGGCACCCCGACCCGGTAGTTGTGCCGCACCACCGGGGTGAAGTTGCACACGAACAACACGCAGTCGTTCGGGTCCTTCGCCTTGCGGATCAGGCTGACCGTGCTCGACTCCCAGTCGCAGCAGTCCACCCACTCGAACCCGGCGTGGTCGCAGTCCAGCTGGTGCAGCGCCGGCTCGCCGCGGTAGAGCGTGTTCAGGTCCCGCACCCACCGCTGCAACCCCTGGTGGACCGGCCACTCGAGCAGGTGCCAGTCCACGCTCTTGTCGTGGTTCCACTCGTCCCAGACGCCGACCTCACCGCCCTGGAACAACAGCTTCTTGCCCGGCTGGGCGTACATGTAGCCGTAGAGCAGCCGCAGGTTGGCGAACTTCTGCCACATGTCCCCCGGCATCTTCGACAACAGCGACGCCTTGCCGTGCACAACCTCGTCGTGCGACAGCGGCAGGACGAAGTTCTCCGTCCAGGCGTAGAGCATGCGGAACGTCAGCCGGTCGTGGTGGAACTTGCGGAAGACCGGGTCCTTCGAGAAGTAGTCCAGGGTGTCGTGCATCCACCCCATGTCCCACTTGTAGCCGAACCCCAGCCCGCCCAGGTACGTCGGCTTCGACACCCCACCCCAGGCCGTGGACTCCTCGGCGAGCGTCACCACGTCCGGGTACTCGCCGTAGACCGTCTCGTTGAACCGCTTCAGGAACGCGATCGCCTCCAGGTTCTCCCGCCCGCCGTACTTGTTCGGCAGCCACTCGCCCTCCTTGCGGGAGTAATCCAGGTACAACATGCTGGCGACCGCATCCACGCGGAGGCCGTCGATGTGGTACTTGTCCAGCCAGAAGAGCGCGTTGGAGATCAGGAAGTTCGACACTTCGTTGCGGCCGAAGTTGTAGATCAGGGTGCCCCAGTCCTGGTGGGCGCCGAGCCGCGGGTCGGCGTGCTCGTAGAGGTGCGTGCCGTCGAAGTACCCCAGGCCGTGCTCGTCCCGCGGGAAGTGGGCCGGCACCCAGTCGAGGATGACGCCGATGCCCCGCTTGTGCAGCGTGTCCACCAGGTACATGAAGTCCTGCGGGTCGCCGAACCGGCTGGTCGGGGCGAAGTACCCGACCGTCTGGTAGCCCCAGCTGCCGTCGAACGGGTGCTCGGAGATCGGCAGCAGCTCGACGTGGGTGTAGCCCATGTGGCCGACGTAGTCGGCGAGCTGGTCGGCCAGTTCGCGGTAGGTGAGCCAGCGGTTGTTCTCGCCCCGCCGCCAGGAGCCGAGGTGGACCTCGTAAATGGCGATCGGGGCCTCCAGCGCGTGCGCCTTGCCGCGGCGGGCCATCCACTCCTTGTCCCGCCACTGGTAGCCGGACAGGTCCCAGACCTTGGACGCGGTCTTCGGCCGCAGTTCGGCGGCGAAAGCGTACGGGTCGGCCTTCTGAACGCGGTAGCCCTGGTTGTGGGAGATGATGTCGTACTTGTAGATCGCGCCGGAGCCGACGCCGGGGACGAACCCGGCCCAGATGCCGGTGGACCCGACCGGGTAGAGCGGGTCTTCGCCGGTCCGCCAGCCGTTGAAGTCGCCGACGACGGCGACGTGGCTGGCGTTCGGGGCCCAGACGGCGAACTGGGTGCCGGCCACGCCCTTCCGCTCGGCCGGGTGGGCGCCGAGCTTCTCGTAGGCGCGGAAGTGGCTGCCCTCCGACCAGAGGTGCATGTCGAAGTCGGTCAGGGTTTTCGTGGACACGGTCTGATCTCCTCCAACAGGCGTCCGGCCGGATCGTAGGGTGGGCCTCGTTGCCCTCGGCCCACCCTACGGCTTCCGGCCGAGAGTCGGGTGTCGCCCCCGCTCGTAGAGCGCTTTATCCAACATAAACGCGTCCAGCAAGCGGGCGAAGGCCGGCAAACCCTGCGGGCCGGCTGCGACCGCCGGGGCCGGTCCGATCGTGCCGTGGCAAGCGGTCGGAAGGCGGCCGCAAGCGCGAACAATCCGGCATAAGCCGCGCCACGGTACGGCCACGGCTCAGAGGGACGAACTCACCCGCTCGCGGCTTGCGCCCAACCCGGCATCTGACGCCGCCGGTTCGCCCGGTCCCGCCGCGGCCGCCAGGTCTTCCAGCAGCCGCCGCAGTTGCGGCTGGTCGTAGACGTTGAACCGGGCGTACGAACTCGTCAGCCCGACCCGCACCGACTCGGCCGACCGCGGCAACACGCGGAACAGGTCCTCGTCGGTCGTGTCGTCGCCGACCGCCAGGACGAAGTCGTACCCGCGGGCCAGGAATGGCTGCGCCGCGACACCCTTGTTCACGCCCGCCGGCCGCACCTCGATCACCTTCCGCCCCTCGACCACGTGCAGCGGGGCCGTCTCCGTCAGGTGGATGAGCGTGTCGGCCAGTTCGCGGGCCCGGGCCGGGCCCAGCTCCGGGTCGGCCAGCCGATAGTGCCAGGCCAGGGTGAACTCCTTCTCCTCGACGAACGACCCCGGCAGCCGGCCGGCGTAGTCGGCCATCACCGCCCGCACGGCCGGCTTCCAGTCGGCGGACAGGGCCGCGGGCCGGACCCACTCGCCGCCCCGCCCCTTCACCCACGCCCCGTGCTCGGCCACCAGGGCCACGTCCAGCCGGCCGAGCCACTCGTCCATGAACGCCCGCGGCCGGCCGCTGACCATCACCACGTCGGCGACCGCCGCCAGCCGGCGGACCAGGTCCACGTCGGCCGGCGTCGGCACCGCCTCGGCCGGCGTCGGCCGGATCGGCACCAGCGTCCCGTCGTAGTCGCAAAGGATGAGCCGCGTCGCCGCCGCGCGGAACCGGTCGATCAGCAGGCCACGGGCCGCCGACGTCAGCAGCCGCCGCTCCAGCCCGCGACGGTCCTCGCGCAGTTCGTCGAGGAAGTCCCCGGCCCAGCGGACGATGTCGTAGTAGCTCAGCCGTTCGCGGAGCACGGCCATCCGCCGCCGTTGCTCCGCCTCCGGCATCTCCAGCGCGTCCTTGAGCGCCCGCGCCATCCCGGCCCGGTCGTTCGGATTGACGATCAGCGCCTCGCCCAGCTCGTTCGCCGCCCCGGCCAGCTCGCTCAGAATCAACACGCCGGTCCCGTCCGCCCGGGAGGCGACGTACTCCTTGGCGACGAGGTTCATCCCGTCCCGCAGCGGCGTGACCAGCATGACGGCGCTGGCGTTGTACAGCGGCACCAGTTCCTCCTGCGGGAACGACCGGTACTGGTACACCACCGGCGTCCAGGTGAGCGTGCCGAACCGGCCGTTGATCCGCCCGACCAGCTCGTCGACGCGGGTCTTCATCCGCTGGTAATCCTCGACCCCGGTCCGGGACGGGACGACGATCATGACCAGGACCGCCCGGCCGCGCCAGTCCGGGTTCTGTTCCAAGAACGCCTCGTAGGCGAGCAGCCGTTCGGCGATCCCCTTGGTGTAGTCGAGCCGGTCGATCGACAGGATGATCCGGGCGTCGCCGAGCGGCCGGCGGATCTCGTCCCGGGCCCGGGCCGTCTCCGGGGCGCGGGCCAGGCGGTCGAACGTGTCGAACGCGATGCCCATCGGGAACGTCTCGACCCGCACGACCCGGTCGCGCAACACGAGCTGTCCCATTTCGTGCTCGCGGCCGAGGATGCGGCGGACGCAGGTGAGGAAGTGCTGGGCGTAGTCGTAGGTGTGGAACCCGACCAGGTCGGCCCCGAGCATGCCCTCCAGGAGCGCCCGCCGCCACGGGTCCGGCAGGGTGCGGAACGTCTCGAACGACGGAAAGGGGATGTGCAGGAAGAAGCCGACGCGGGCCCTCGGCCGACGGCGGCGGAGCAATGCCGGCAGGAGCATCAGGTGGTAGTCGTGGACCCAGATCGGGTCGTCCGGTTTCGCGACGTCGAGCACGGCGTCGGCGAACCGCTCGTTGACCCGCTGGTAGGCGGCCCACGTCTGCTCGTCGTAGGCGACCTTGGTCGGGAAGTAGTGGCACAGCGGCCAGAGGGTGTTGTTGCAGAACCCCTCGTAGAATGCCTCGACTTCCTCAGCGGACAGGAAGACGGGGGCGGCGGACAGTTGCTCGCGGCAGCGGGCGGCGACCTCGGCCTGCTGCTCAGGCGACACAGCCGCGCCGGGCCAGCCGACCCAGACGTACTCCGTGCCGACGACCGACCGTGGGGAGGCGAGGTAGGTCCGCAGGCCGGCGGCCAGCCCGCCGGGGCTGGGGGCGAACTCGACGCGGCCGGTGACCTCCCGGACGGACGCCGGCAGGCGGTTGGAGACGAGGACGAGCGGCATCGGGCGGCCCCGGGGCGAGATATGGGTACGCGGCGGGGTGCCAGAGTGCAATCGGCGTGCCCGGTCCGCCATGTGGCATACGACACGCTCGTGTAGCGGGGAG
>DASXAN010001611.1:0-2820 GCA_036406755.1 Gemmataceae bacterium | reverse complement strand
TCCGACGCCGACCTGGTCCAGGAGCTGGAGGGCGTGGTGTTCGCCTTCGACTACCGCGGCGGCCCGATCCGGCTGTGGGCCGAGGTCGAGGAGGTCGGCCAGGAGACGATGCCCCGGCGGTTCCCCAAGGCGGCCGACGGGTGGCAGTTCGCCGCCCCGGAGGGGCACGTCTGCTTCGCCGTCCGGCGGGGCGTGTCCGAGCGCATCAGCCGGCTGGCCACGAGGGCGGGCAAGAAATCCTCGACCACCTCCGTCGAGGATTTCCTGATCTACCGGGCGAAGGACCGCACGTTCCCGGACCCGAAGGACAACTCGCACGTCAGCAGCACCGGCCACGTCAACCCGCTCTGGTACGGGTGGAAGACGGCCAGGGTCGAGTCCGAGGCCCCGGGCGCCACGCCGAAGCCGGGGGAACCGGTCGCGCTGCTCGTGGTCAAGGCGGAAGAGACGACCGCCGGGGTGAAGCAGCCCCGCAAGGCCAAGCTCACGCTCAAGGCGGTCTTCGGGGCCGACAAGAAGAATTGACCACCAGCCGCTGAACCCGGTGCTTCACCGGATGGACAAGGCCGAGCTGGTCGAGGCGTGGCGGGCGATGGTCGCCGGAGTGGGCGGGGCGTGGGTACTGTTCGAGGACGGCACGTGCGTCACTCTCGCCGACCCGGCCGCCCGGGCGACGGCGGTCCTGCGGCGCCCGTCCGGCCGATGAGCGGGGCCGTTCAGCAGCGGGAGGGCGCGGCGGTGACGATGGCACTGTGCTTCAACTGCGGTCACACAAAATTCGGGGCCATCTGCCCGTGCCCGGAGTGCGGCGTCGCGTCCACGGGCGACATGAACCTGGACATCGTCTTCAGCGACCACCGGATGTCGGTGGCCACCCTCGGGGCGTTCGGGGAGGTCGTCCGGGCCATCCGCCGGGTGTGCGACGACGACCAACTCCGGTTCTGGTCGTTCATCCGCTACGTGTCCGTCCACCACGCGGAGATCCTCGGCGTCGAGCAGCCGCCCGACCAGCGGGCCGCGTGCGACGCGGTGCTGACCCGCGCCGCGCCGCCGCCCGTGGTCGTGGAGGAATCCGGCCCGCGCCGCCCCACCCGGTCGCCGGGGCCGGCCAAGCGGCCGTGGTGGCGGTTCTGGGAATGATCGGTGGGCGCTCGGGGTCATCGGGGTCGCTCCCGGCCGCGACGGAACTCGCCACGCCCGTCGGGGTTTCATGGGCCGCCGGGATCACCGCCGGGAGCCTCTGCCATGAACCGCATCCTCCGACATAGCGCGATCGGCCTTCTCGGCCTGGCGGTGCCGGTCGCGCTGGCCGGCGGCGCGGACGACCGGCCGAAGACCGTCCTCAAGACCGAATCGTTCGACGCCGACCCCGGCTGGGAGGGTCACAACAACCGGATCGTGCCGCAGCGCGTCCCGACCGTGACGCAGGACTTCGGCTACAGCCCGACGAATTTCGCCGGCACCGAGAAGGGCGAGCTGGGCGGCCACGTCACCCGGGCGTCGGAGCCGGCGTTCTACGCCGACAAGATCGGCCCCGTCACGCTCGACGACAGGCTCAGCGCGTCGGGCACCTTCGCCGTCACCAAGACCACCGGCGGCGGCGGCGTCTTCTTCGGCTTCTTCCGGGCCGAGCAGCCCGGCGGCGGCGGCCGGCCGACCGGGTCGCTGGGCCTGGACTTCGACGCCGAGCGCGGCGGCGGCCGGCTGGCCGTGCGGCTCATCACCGGCCGCAACCAGAGCTGTGGCACGTTCGTCACGCCGTTCCTGCCCGGCAAGTTCCGCCCCACCCCGATCCGTAACGACGGCACCCGCTACCGCTGGACCCTCGACTACGACCCCGACGCCGCCGCCGGCCGCGGCCAGTTCAAGTTCACCATCCACGGCGACGCCCCGAAGCCGGGCGAGTTCACCACCGCCGACATCCCCGAGGCCCACAAGGCCGAGGCCCGCCGCCGCTTCCCGGACGTGACCAGCTTCACCGTCGATCTGCCGGAGGGGTATCGGAAGCAGGGCACGACGTTCGACCACTTCGGCCTGATGAACATGATGAAGCCCGGCGGGTCGATGAGCATTTACTTCGACGACCTGCACTACCTCGGCCGGAGCCAGGACTTTTCCCACGACCCCAAGTGGGACGCCGCCGGGAACCGGGCCACCTACCGGTCGAAAGACGCACTCGGGGCGCACGACTTCGGGTTCAGCCCGACCGACCACGCCGGCGGCAAGGCCGGCGAGGTCGGCGGCACGTTCTGGCGGTCCGGCAAGTACGCCTACTACGCCGACAAGGTCGGCCCGCTGAGCCTCGATGACCGGCTGGAAGCGAGCGGCAAGGTCGTGCTCAAATCGGGGGCGCCGGATTCGGACATGTTCCTGGGCTGGTTCAACAGCGCTACTCAGGAGGAGCCGCCGACCCAGGCCGGGCACTTCCTCGGCGTGCACGTCGGCGGGCCGACGCGGGTCGGCCACTACTTCCACCCGTCGCTGACGACCGCCAAGGGGACTCGGGCCCAGGCCGCCGCCGGGCCGGTGCTCAACCCGGGACAGGTTTACGACTGGTCGCTGGTCTACGACCCGGCTGCGGCTGGCGGGAACGGCGCCGTGACCGTCACCCTGGGGCAGGAGTCCGTGACGCTCGCCTTGAAGAAGGGCGTCAAGGCCCAGGGCGCCCGGTTCGACCGCTTCGGCCTGTTCACGTCGAACATCGGCGGCCAGATCGTGCGCATCTACCTCGACGACTTGAAGTACACGGCCCGCCGTGCGGAATGACGAATGACGAAATACCCAATGACGAAACAACCCCGAAGCCCGAATGACGAATGA
>DASXAN010001610.1:0-3963 GCA_036406755.1 Gemmataceae bacterium | reverse complement strand
CGACGCAAGTGATGCGGGAGCGGGCGGACGGGGGCGGCGGCTTACCAGCCGCCGCCGTTGCTGACGAACAGGCGGAGGTACAGGCTGTGCTCAAAGACGGTCACGTGATCCCGCCGCATGGCACGCTCGTGGGATAGGACGGCCGGGCAAAACCCGGGAAATCGTAGTCCGCCCGCGGCGCGATGTCAATGGCCCGCCGGCCGATTCCGGCCGTTGCGGTTCGGACGGTCGGCGTGTAGGCTGCCCCGCGGGGGCAGGAGGCTAACGCATGGCCATTGCCGACTGGCTCTTCGGCCGGCATCTCGCGACGGACGAGGAGGGGCAGCAGCGGGTCGGCGTCCTCGCCGGCATCCCGATGCTCGGGCTCGACGCCCTCGGGTCCGCCGCTTACGGGCCGGAAGCCGCCCTGACGCTGCTCATCCCCCTCGGGGCGGCCGGCCTCGGCTACGTCGGGCCGATCACCGCCCTGATCATCACCTTGCTCCTGGTCGTCTACATCTCCTACCGCCAGACGATCGCCGCTTACCCGCACGGCGGCGGGTCGTACACCGTCGCCAAGGAGAACCTCGGCACGACCGCCGGCCTGCTCGCCGCCGCCGCCCTGATGCTGGATTACGTGCTGACCGTCGCCGTCGGCATCTCGGCCGGCGTCGGGGCGCTCATCTCCGCGTTGCCGGGACTCCAGCCGTACACCCTCTGGCTGTGCGTGGCCATCCTGGCCATGATCACACTGGTCAACCTCCGCGGCGTCCGCGAGTCGGGCCTGGCGTTCGCTCTGCCCACTTACCTGTTCATCACGTCCCTGTTGACCGTGCTGGCGGTCGGGGTGGTGAAGTCGGTCCTGGCCGGCGGCCGGCCCGAGCCCGTCGAGCCGCCCCCGGCCCTCTCCGAGACGGCGACGGCGGTGAGCTTCTTGCTGCTGATGCGGTCGTTCGCCAGCGGGTGTACGGCCATGACCGGCGTGGAGGCCGTCAGCAACGGCGTGACCGCGTTCCGCGAGCCGTGCGTCGCCTTCGCCCGCGGCACCCTGACCGCCATCATCGTGCTGCTCGCCGTCATGCTGGCCGGCATCGCCTACCTGTGCCGCGCGTACGGCATCGGGGCGACCTCACCCGGTGAGGCCGGCTACCAGAGCACGCTGTCGCTGCTGACCGCCGCGGTGGTCGGCCGCGGGTGGTTCTACTACCTCACGATCGGCTCGGTGCTGAGCGTCCTGGCCCTGTCGGCGAACACCGGGTTCGCGGACTTCCCGCGGCTGTGCCGGGTGATCGCCCTGGACGGGTTCCTGCCGCACAGTTTCGCCCACCGCGGCCGGCGGCTGGTGTACACCTCGGGCATCCTCGTCCTGGCGGTCCTGTCCGGCGGGCTGCTGGTCGCGTTCGGTGGCGTCACTGATAACCTGATCCCGCTGTTCGCGATCGGGGCGTTTCTGGCGTTCACCCTGTCGCAGGCCGGGATGGTGGCCCACTGGCGGACGGCCGGCGGCCCGCATTCCGGGACGGCGATGGCGGTGAATGCCGCCGGGGCGGTGTGCACCGGGGTCACGCTGGCGGTCGTGCTGGTGTCCAAGTTCGCGGACGGGGCGTGGGTCATGATCGTACTGGTGCCGGCGCTCTTGGCCCTGTTTGCCGCCGTGAAAACCCACTACCGGTCGATCGCCCGGGATCTGCTGTCCGCCGAGCCGCTCGACGCGACCGGCCTGGTGCCGCCCCTGGTCCTGCTGCCCGTCCGCGGGTGGAGCGTCATCACCCGCAAGGCGCTGCGGTTCGCTCTGAAGATCTCACCGGACGTGTACGCCCTGCACGTCGCCGACGACGAACACGCGATGGCGGCCCTGGAGGACATTTGGGAGCACCGGGCCCAGGCGCCGGCGGTGGCGGCCGGCCTGCCGCCGCCGAGGTTGATCGTCGCGTTCTCGCCGTACCGCAAGCTGTACGCCCCGCTGCGGCAGGCCGTGTCCGACCTGCAGCGGGCGAACCCCGGCCGCGACGTGGCCGTGGTCGTCCCGGAGATGGTCTCGACCCGGTGGTACCACTACCTGCTGCACAACCAGACGGCGACGGTCATCAAGGCGTACTTGCTCTTCAGCGGGTTCCGGCGGGTGGTCGTGATCAACGTGCCGTGGTACCTGTCGTCGTGACGATACCCCGTCAGGCGAATAGCCATCGGGCCAGATTCAGGTACACCAGGATCGTGACCACGTCAGCCCCGGCGAGGGCGACGGGGCCGGCGGCCACCCGCGGCTCCAGGCGCAGCAGCCTCAGCCCCATCGGGATGGCCAGGCCCAGCATGGCCGATACGGTCACGCCCCCCGTGATCCCGCCCGCCAGGCAGGCCGCCAGCCGCCCCTGCCCCAGCCAGACGAGCGCCACCAGGGCGATCACCGACCCGCTGCCCAGGCCCAGGAGTACGCCCGTGGCCAGCTCATCCCGCAGCCTCGGCAGCATCGCCCTCCAAGTCGGCGGCCGGCCGTGGAGCAGTTGCAGCGTCAGGCTCACGGACTGGCTGCTGACACTCTCGGCGAGGTTCAGCACGACCGGGATGAAGAACGCGAGGGCCACGACCTGCGCCAACTCGCGCTCGTACACCCCGGACAGGAGCGCAGCCAGCAGGCCGGCGGCGATGTTGCACCACAGCCAGGGGAACCGCCGCCGGAACGCCCCCAGCGGCGACTCATGCTGCCCCGCGGCCGCCCGGACGCCGATCATCTGGAACAGCTCGTTCCGCCGGTGGGCCTCGTCCAGGGCGCCCAGCTCGTCGGCGTACAGCTCCACGTCCACGACGCCGACGACCCGGCGGTCGGCGTCCACGATCGGGAAGGCGAGCAGGCGGTGCCGGATGAAGAACTCGCAGGCGTCCAGAACGGTCGCCTCGGCCGGCAGGGCGATGACGGTGCGGACCATGATGTCGGCGAGCGGCGTCTCTGGCGGGCTGAGGAGCAGTCGCCGGGTCGGCACCACGCCGAGGAGGTGGTCCCCGCCGTCCACGACGTAGAAGTAGATGATCCGCTCCTGCGGCGGGTTGCGGCGGAGCCAGTCCAGAGCCTCGCCCACCGTCAGTCCGGCGGCGAGGCGCGTGAAGTCCTGGTGGAGGTGCTTGGTGACCGGGTCGTTCAGTTTAGCCTGGGTCAACGATCGCCCCGTAGTTTGCTCGGCTCCCCTGGGGGATTTGGAACGGCGGTGCGGCCGGATGCCGGCACGTGCTTAGCTCGTCCTCACCGCTAGCGTCCGTTCTACTCGCCCCGGCAGTAGTGGCTTTCGATTCGTATCCGCCGTGGCGGCGGGCGGACCCCGGTTGCGGGAGTGAAAGGGGTCGGACGGGTCATTCGGGATGCACCGGTGGTGCGGGCCGTGCCGGCAATCCGCTCAAGTGGCGTGGCATGGTCGGCCGATAATCCTCACGAACGCGAATCTGACCGGGGCTTAGCGGTGAACCGCTGAAAGTGTCTCGGCCTGGGTCTGAGCGCGGAAAAGAACACGGCGTCCTTTTCACGCTCTTGAACCGGGGCCGTCCATGCCGCCCTGCGCCTTCCCAGTCGCGTCGGTCACGCCACGACCCGCCGGCACCGTATCGGTGCTGCTCGCCCTGGTCGTCACGGCGGCGTTTCCGTGCGCCGTCCGAGCCGGATCGTTCGGCCTGCGGGTTCCGCCCGTCGTGACCGTCGAGGCCGGCGACGACGCCTTGCTCGCCGTCCAGGTCAAGCGGGACGGGTGTCGTGAGCCGGTTCGGCTCACGTTGGCCGGGCTGCCGGCAACCGTCCGCGTCACGCCCGAACCGATCGTCGCCGGTAACCAGGAGGTCTGGCGGGGCCGATTGACGGCCTCGCCCGGCGCGGTCGAGGAGTCGACCACCGTGACCGTCCGGGCCCAGGCCGGATCGCTGCGGGAGGAGGCGACGTTCGAACTCGTCGTCACGAGACAACGGACAATGCCGAAGCCCGCGACGGCCGCCGTCCCTCCTCAA
>DASXAN010001609.1:0-1519 GCA_036406755.1 Gemmataceae bacterium | reverse complement strand
TGCCCGAAGCGCCCCCGTTGACGGTCACGCCCTGGGCGTTGCCGCTGATGACGTTGCGGGCGCCGGGGTCGGTGCCG
This sequence comes from Gemmataceae bacterium, assembly GCA_036406755.1. Classification (GTDB taxonomy): domain Bacteria; phylum Planctomycetota; class Planctomycetia; order Gemmatales; family Gemmataceae; genus DASXAN01. Next base: position 1,442 of record DASXAN010001609.1, on the reverse strand, counting down.
CCGACCGTGTTGCCGGAGGCGCCGTTGAGCACCACCCCCTGCGCGCCGTTGCCCAGGGCGGCGGCGCCGGCGGCGTCGGTGCCGACGTAGTTGCCGGCGATGACGTTGCCGCCGCCCGTCTGGACCAGGATGCCGGCGCCGTCGAAGCGGTTGATCACCAGGCCCCGGACCGTGCTGCCGCCGCCGGTGATCGTCAGGCCGCGAACGCCTGCGCCGGCGCCCGCCCCGTTCAGTTCGATGAGCAGCGCCGCGTTGCCGCCCGTCGCCAGCGTGTTGGGGGCGGACCCCGGCTGGGTGTAGCCGTCGATGACGACCGGGTCGGTAACGGTCGGCAGGGCCGACGCGGGCTGGATGGTCTGGACGCCGCCGCCGGGGATGTTGAAGGCGATGGCGTCGGTGCCGGCGTGGCTGTTGGCGTTCGTCAGGGCCTCGCGCAGGCTGAGCAGGCCGTCGTCCGCCACCGCGTCCAGCGTCGTGTTGACCGTGAAGCGGTTGACGGTGGCGACGAAGCCGGCCGTGCCGAGGCCGCCGTCCTTGTCCGTGACAGCGACGATGACCGGGTAGACGCCGTCGGTGGCGAAGTTGTGGCTCAGGCTGAACGTCTTGTCGGCGTTCAGAGTGAGGGGTTGCGTGCCGGTGCCGTCGCCGTAGTTGACCGTGGCGGTCCAGGTGTCGGTGCCGGGGTCGGTGAAGGAGCCGGCGCGGGTGAACGTGCCCAGCGTGTTCAGGGTGACGTTGCCGCCGGCGGTCACGGACGGCGGGACGTTGCTGACCGCGACGGGGGCGCCGATGCCGGCGCTGTAGTGGCTCTGGACCTCGGCCGGCGAGAGCGCGCGGCCGTAGACGGCGACCTCGTCCATGTCGCCGTTGAAGTAGTTGCCGGTGGGGTCGAAGACGCCGGCGCCGGCGATGTTGAACAGGAACGGCGAGGAGCCGTAGCCGGCCACGGCGGCGTGGTCGAGCGTGCCGGCCAGCTGGCCGTCGAGGTAGATGCGGAGCTGCGTGCCCGTGCCGACGGCGACGACGTGCGTCCACTGCCCGACCGGCTTGGTGTAGGCCACACTGAGGCCGCCGGTCGCCGGGGTCCAGAGCTGGAGCGTCGAGCCGGTGATGAACCCGAACTCGATGGCGTCATTCTGCCCGGTCAGACCGGTGCGGTTCGGCTGGGCGCCGGTCGGCCGGATCCAGGCCTCGTAGCTGAACGCGCCCAGCCCGCTGAGGCTGACGGGGGTCGTCACCGCGGCGGTGCTGCCATTGAAGTGGACGCCGGTGGATTGCAACCCGGCCACGCCCGGCTGCGCGCCGCCGACGTACGTCCCGGCCGGGCCGCCCGGGACCGCGTTCCGCGCGGCCGTACCGCCCGTCTCGTCCAGCCGCCAGTAGTCGAGTGGGGTGGAGGCCAGCACCGCCGTCGAGTAGGAGGTGGCGGAGCCGGTCGCATC
>DASXAN010001608.1:0-6230 GCA_036406755.1 Gemmataceae bacterium | reverse complement strand
ATGACGGACGACAGCCGCTTGGCCGACTCCGCGTCCTTGGCCTCCAGCCGCAGGTCCGTCTTGACCCCGTCGGCGACGGTCATGCCGCCGGTGATGGTCGTAAGCCCGGCGGCGGCGCCCGTGGCGGGCGGTCCGCCCGTGGGGACGAACACGACGGCGAGCGTCTCCCGCGGGTCCATCCGGTTGACCAACTCGATGACCCTCGATGCAACGGCGGCCTTGCGGCGACCGGCCTTCTTGGCCACCGCCTCGGACACGGTCGACCGCTCCAGCGCCACGGCGACGGTCGCCCCGTCCAGAACGGTCAGGGAGAACCGGTCCGGCGGCGTTACCGTTGGGTTCGGCACGGCCGGCCGCGGCAGCCGGCACTGGAAGACCGCGGCCCCGCCCTCGTCGGCCACCTGGACGTCGGCCTTCCGGTCGCGCGCCAACTCCTTCAGCCGACCCTCCACCTTGTTGGCGTCGAACCGGCCGGACAGGAGCATGAGCCAGGAGGCCGGCTTGAGCGGATCGCTGGCGGCCAGCAGGACCCGGTCCAGGTCCTTCGCCGGGTCCACGCCGAACCGCTCGAGTGCCTTGGTCGCTTCGCCCATCAGTTGCTTGAACGCCTTCTCGTCAGACCGGACCAGCGGCGCCTGGAGGAGCTGTTTGACGTTCAGGGACAGGACGAGCGCCGTCCCGTCGGGTAGCAGGCCCGTGGTGTCCGCCGCGCGCAATGCCGGGGGGCCGGCGAACATCGCCGCGACAGTCACCGCGAGTGCGAAGCGGAGGCGGCACGGCGGAAAACGGCGGGACATGGCGGGTCTCCCATCGTCTCGGCGGCTTGGGGCGCGGGCCCCCGTGCGGATTACTCTACCGATCGCCTTGCAGTTTCATAGGGACGGCAGACGGGTCAAATCACGCGGGCAATCAGGCACTTCAGGTAGTTCGTCTCCATGCATGACACCGCCACCGGGTGATCCGCCGCCTGCCCGTGGCGCTCGAGGATCTGCACGTCCCGCCGCTCCTCGGACCCCACTTGGGCCAGCAACTCGTCGAGCATGTCCATCGTGATCAGCCCGGTGCAGCAGCAGGTGACGAGCACGCCGTCCGGGTCGAGTAGCCGCAGGGCCAGCGTCTGGAGGCGGCGGTAGCCCCGCAGCGCTTCGGGCACGGCCCCCCGGGAGCGGGCGAATTTCGGCGGGTCGAGGACGATCATGCCGAACCGGCGGCCCTCGCCGACCAACTCCGCGAGGCGGTCGAACACGTCCGCCTGGATGAACCGGACGCCGGCCAGGCCGTTCAGGTCGGCGTTCTGGCGGGCCAGCTGCAGGGCGGGGCTAGATGAGTCTACGCAGTCCACGGACGCGGCGCCGGCCCGGGCGGCGTGCAGGCCGAACCCGCCGGTGTAGCAGAAGGCGTCGAGAACGGCCCGGCCGTCGGCGTAACGGGCGGCGGCCCGCCGGTTGTCCCGCTGGTCCAGGTAAAATCCGGTCTTCTGACCTTCCGCCAGGTTGACCAGATACCGCAGTCCGTCGGCCTCCTCGACGGTGATCGGCACCGGCGGCGGTTCGCCGCGGAGCGGGCCGTCGTGCAGCTCGACGCCCTCCATCCGACCGATGCCGCGCTCGGTCCGTAGGTAGACGCCGGCCGCCCCGGTCAGGTCCATCAGCAGCTCTGCGAACTCGTCTCGTCGGTGCGCCAGGCCCAGGGACGTAAACTGAACCGCCAGCCAGCGGTCGTACTTGTCCACCGTTAGGCCGGACAGCCCGTCGCCCTCGCTGAATACCAGCCGACAGGCGCCGCCCGGCCGGTGCAGGCCGAGGATGTCGCGCCGGAGGCGCACTGCTGCTGCGAGGCGGTCGCGGAAGAACTCGCGGTCGAGGGACCGGTCCCGTTGCCAGGCGTAAAGGCGGACGCGGATCTTGCTGCGGCCGTTATACAGCCCGCGGGCCACCCAGGTGCCAGCGTGGGAGACGAGATCGACCTCGACCCCGTCGGCCGGGTCGCCTTCGACGGCCGCGATCGCTCCGGCGAATACCCACGGGTGCCGGCCGTAGAACGGCTGGGCACGGCGCGGCTTCAGGATGACGCGAGGGGTGGGCATGGAGTCCCGCCAAGCCCCGATCGGCTCGGGTCACGGCTCGCCGCGGTCCACGGCTTCCATGTAGGCGATCGCCCGCTCCAAGTCGCCGCCGCGGCTGCGGCTCTCCAGCAGCGCGCGGACGCGGCGGAGCAGGTCGGTCTGGTTGATCGGCTTGGTCAGGAAGTCATCCGTGCCGGCCTCCACGGCCCGCTCGACGTCGCTGGGCTGGTCCAGGGCGGTGATCATGAGCACGGCCACGCCGCGGGTCCCCGGGTCGGCCTTGAGCCGTTTGCACACCTCGAACCCGCTCGTCTTCGGCATCATGATGTCGAGGAGCACCAGGTCGGGCCTCCAGTCCCGGACCTTTTGCAGGGTTTCGTCGCCGTCGTACGACGTGGCCACCTCGTAGCCGGTGTCGGCCAGGTAGGCCTCCAGCAGTTCGACGCCTTGCGGATTGTCGTCGGCGATCAGGACGCGGGGAGTAGTGCCCATGTGGGCATTCTAGGGAAATGACGAATGGCAAAATACCCAACGGCGAAGACAATTCGCCGTTGGGTATGTCGTCATTTCGAACGGGCCGTCAGGCGCTGAATTCGGGCCGCCGCTTGGCGAGCTGCGACTGCAACCGGGCGACGATGCTCGAGTGCATCTGGCTGACCCGGGACTCACTCAGGTCGAGCGTCGCCCCGATCTCCTTCATCGTCATGTCCTCGTAGTAGTAGAGGATGATGATGAGCCGCTCGTTGCGGTTCAGCCCGCGAGTGACCAGCCGCATCAGGTCGCGGTTCTGGATGCGGTGCGTCGGGTCCTCGGACTTCTTGTCCTCGAGGATGTCGATCTCCCGCACGTCCTTGTAGCTGTCCGTCTCGTACCACTTCTTGTTCAGGCTGACGAGGCTGACGGCCGTGGCCTCGCCGACCATCTGCTCGTACTCCTCCAGGCTGACGCCGAGGCGGGCGGCCATCTCGTCGGCGTTCGGCGGCCGACCCAGCGCCGCCTCCAGGCTCTTCCGCGCCTCCTCCATCTTGCTCGCCTTGCTCCGGACCAGCCGGGGCACCCAGTCCATCGTCCGCAACTCGTCCAGCATGGCCCCGCGGATGCGGGGCACGCAGTAGGTTTCGAACTTCACGCCGCGGCCGAGGTCGAACGCGTCGATCGCGTCCATCAGCCCGAACACGCCGGCGGAGATGAGGTCGTCCAGTTCCACCCCGTCCGGGAGGCGCGACCAAATCCGCTCGGCGTTGTACTTGACCAACGGCAGGTAGTGCTCGACGAGCTGGTTGCGGAGCTCGACCGTCGGCTCCGCACGGTACGCCTTCCAGACCTCGGCGATGTCCGTGTCGACGTGCGTCACCATGGGCTCCCTCCCTGATGTCCGGCAGGCCGGGGCAGCGCACCCGGCGGCCGTCACCGGTCCCCCCGCCGCCCGCGTCTGCCGCGGGCCGGCGCTCCGGCGACCCCGCCTCCCCCGAAGGGTGCCGTCCCCATGCCGCTTCCCGCCCACGCGGCGGCGCCCCGTGGCGAGCCGCGCCGCCGGCCGGAAACGGACGGACCTCGGGCGCCGGTCCGACGTGGTGTCGGGCCGCGCGGCGGTCCGGCGTCTCGGTGTCAACTCGTGGTGCGATCTCGGCGAGGCCGACGCGTGGAGATGCTGCGGAAAACGTCCTGCCGTAACCCCCGTCCGAACGGGCCGGTGGATTCTCCGGCCGGTCCTGACCTCCAATATCGACCGGCTAGCCGGGCGGGCTGCAAGGAAAGCCCGCGATTCCGCCCGCCCCCGTGGCGGCGGACCGGCCCCGCCGGACGCACGTCCCCGAACCGAACATCGTCCCCAGGACCGACATCGTCCCCCTCCTGGCGCCGTCCGTACCGCGGCTAGCCCTGCGCACCGATCCCCCGGCGGCGGGTCCCGCGGCCGTGGCAACTGCCGCTGGGTGCGTTTCGATCATTCGTCTGCGTTGAAGGTGCGGCCTGATACGGTCCGCCGGCGGTTTTGTCCAGCCGAACCTTCGCCCAGGACCACTTCAGGAAATGACCGACAGGAAAACCCGCTGGAACCGGTCCTGGCATGCTTCGAACGCGCGGAGGAGGATCGGGTCAAACGCCCCGTCCATTTCCCGCAGGATGCACTCGACGGCGCGGGCGTGGGAAAATGCGGGCTTGTGCGGCCGCCGGCGGCGGAGGGCGTCGTAGACGTCGGCCAGGGCGGTCAGGCGCGCGGCCGGGGGGATGGCGTCGCCGGCCAGCCGGTCGGGATAGCCGGCCCCGTCCCACCGCTCGTGGTGGTGGCGGACGATCGCCCGGGCGGTGCCCAAGGAGGACAGCGTATCGCCGTACTCCTTGGCGACCGCGTCCACGATGGCGCTGCCGATCAGCGTATGCGACTCGACCACCCGCCGCTCCTCGGGTCCGAGCGGGCCCGGCTTGAGCAGCACGGCGTCGGGCAACGCTAGCTTGCCAATGTCATGCAGGGGCACGCACCGTTCGAGCTGCCGCAGAAACCCGTCATCCAGCAGCGGCCCCCATGTGGCGTTGTCCCGTAGGTGGGTCGCCAGGGCGGCAGCATACAACTGCAGGCGGCGGAGGTGGCCGCCCGTCTCACCGTCGCGGGTCTCGGCCAGCTTGGCCATGGCGAACAGGACCGCGTCCTGGGCTTGGCGGACGTCGGCGGACCGGGCGCGGAGCGTCTGCTGGAGCTGTCCGTTGATCTTGAGCAGGTGCTGGCCGAACCGGTCGGCGCGGTCCTGGGCGTCCTTGACCCGGAGGGCGTACTGGACCTTCGCGGCTAGGTTGGTCAGGTCGAGCGGGTGGCCGAGGAAGTCGTCCGCCCCTTGCAGGGTGGCCTCGGCGAACGCCTGCGGCGACGTGCCCGGCCCGTGGAGCAGGACCTTCACATGGGGCCGCGGTGGGGCGTTACGGAGGGCCTGGCAGACCGCAGGAGCCGCGGGCTTGAGGATGCCCGCGTCGAGCAGGACGAGGCCGTAGGGTTCAGCCCGCAGGGCATTCAGTGCCTCCGTCCCGGTCCGTGCCTCGCCGCAGCGGCACCCGACCGCCTCCAGCGTCTCCCGGACCTGCCGGCGGTAGTCCGGGTGGCCGCCGGCGATCAGGACACGCCAGGTCGGGTCGCGCGGCGGGGGGGCCGGCAACTCCGCGGCAGGCGAGGCGGGCGACGAGTCGTCGGCGACCTCGGCGGCGTCGGTGGCCGGGTCGATCTCCCAGTAGGCGGCGGTCGGGGTCGTGAATCGGGCCATGATGGGCATGACGGACAGTGGCGTCGGCGGCCGCCGGGCGGGGTCGCGAGCCAGCATCCGGTCGATCAGGTCGTCCAGCTCCGGCGGCGCCTCCGGCAGGAACTGCCGCAGCCGCCGCGGCCGGTCGTGCTTCAGGGCGGCCAGCGCCTTGGCCAGGTTCTCTTCCTGCGGGTACGGCGTCTGGCCGGTCAGGATCCAGAACAGCGTCGCCCCGAGGGCGTAGATGTCGGCGGCCGGGCCGACCGCGGACGGGTCGATGCTCTGTTCCGGGGCCATGAACTCCAGGCTGCCGAGCAGCGCCCGCGGGTCGGTCTTCTGGGACTGCACCTGCCGGGCCAGGCCGAAATCGACCAGCTTGACCTGCCCGTCGGCGGTCAGCAGCAGGTTCGACGGCTTCAGGTCCCGGTGGATCAGGTGGTGGTCGTGCGCCGCCTGGAGCCCGCTGGCCGCCTGCCGGGCCCACTCGCAGGCCCGGGCGACCGGGGCCACGCCGTGTTTGCAGACGTGGTTCTCCAGGTCGCCGCCGGGGACCAATTCCATGACGAGGTAATGCACCGCCGGCTGACGGGGTGCGGGTGCGGGGATGCGGCCGGCGTCGTAGGCCAGGACGATGTGCGGGTGCCGCAGGTCGGCCAGGACCCGCATCTCGGCGTAGAACCGCTCCAACAGCGCCGCCGGGAACCCGTCGTCTACGGTCACGACCTTGATCGCCACCCGCCGGCGGAGGAATAGGTGTTCGCCGAGCAGGACGACACCCATGCCCCCCTCGCCGAGCCGGTCGAGGACCCGGTAGGCCCCGAGGGTCAGTCCGCGGGCGTCCCCCGCCAGGGCGCGGCCGAGCTGGTACTCGGTCAGGTAGCCGGCCTGGACCAGCGCCTCGCCGAGCTGCCGTGGCTCGGCGAACTCGTTGAGCC
>DASXAN010001607.1:0-1802 GCA_036406755.1 Gemmataceae bacterium | reverse complement strand
CGCTCAACGGCAAATCCCGCGGCCTGGTTGTCTACACGCCGCCGGGCTACGACCCGGCCTCCGAAACCCGCTACCCGGTCCTGTACCTGCTGCACGGCTCCGGCGACGACGAGCACGGCTGGACGAACGTCGGCCTGGCCGACCGCATCCTCGACAACCTGCTGGCCGACGGCAAGGCGGTGCCGATGCTGGTGGTCATGCCGGACGGCCACGCGGCCGAGCGGCGGCCCGGCGGCGAGCGGAACGCGAACACCAAGGCGTTCGAGGCCGACCTGCTCGGCGACATCATCCCGCTGGTCGAGCGGACCTACCGCGTCAAGCCGGACGCCGACCACCGGGCGATCGCGGGCCTGTCGATGGGCGGCGGCCAATCGTGGGCGATCGGCATGGGCCATCCGGACACGTTCGCGTACGTCTGCCCGTTCAGCATGGGCGGGGGCGGCGGGTCGGAAGTGGTCGCCAAGCTCGACCCCGCCGAAGCGAACCGCCGACTGAAACTGCTCTGGATCGGCTGCGGCCGGCAGGACCGCCTGTTCGCCGGCAGCGAGAACTTGGCCGGCGAGCTGCGGGTCAAGGGCATCCGGCACACGTGGCACCCGAGCGAGGGGGCGCACACCTGGATCGTGTGGCGGAAGTACCTGGCCGAGGTGGTGCCGCTGCTGTTCCGGTGAGAGAGCCGCTTGCGGCTATGCGGTCGCCCGCGTGGCCGCAAGCGGCTATGCCAGAATCTCGTTGATGACGCGCCCGTGGTCGATCTCCAGCCGCTTGCGGCCGGGCACCTCCAGCCGGTGCGAGTCCAGGCCGAGCTGGTTCAGCACGGTGGCGTGCAGGTCGGTGACGTAGTGGCGGTCCTCGGCCGCGTGGAAGCCGAGCTCGTCCGTCGCCCCGTGGACGACCCCGCCCTTGATGCCGCCGCCGGCCAGCCACACCGAGAACCCGTACGGGTGGTGGTCCCGGCCGTCGCTCTTCTCCGCCCCCGGCGTCCGGCCGAACTCCGAGCCCCAGACGACAATCGTCTCCTGGAGCAAGCCGCGGCGCTTCAGGTCCGTCAACAGTGCGGCGATCGGCTTGTCCACCTGCCCGCAGTTGGATGCATGGTTGGCCTTCAGCCCGCCGTGCGCATCCCACGCCCCGGCCCCGCCATTGGACCCGTGGAACACCTGCACGAACCGCACGCCCCGCTCGACCAGCCGCCGGGCCGCCAGGCACAGCTCGCCGAACGGCTTCGTCGTCGGGTTGTCCAGGCCGTAGAGCCTCTTCGTCTCCTCCGTCTCGCCGGCGAACCCGACCACCTCCGGCACGGCCGTCTGCATGCGGAAGGCCAGCTCGTAGCTCTTGATCCGCGCCCGCAGCTGCGGGTCATCCGGGTACTCGACCCCGGCCAAGCGGTTGAGCCGGCCGAGCAGGTCAAACTCGGCCGCCTGCTCGTCCCGCGACGTACCCGGGCCGGGGGAGGCGAACGGCAGCGGGTTCTTCGGGTCCACGGCCAAGCGGACGCCGTCGTGCTCCGGGCCGAGGTAGTGGGCCCCGTGGCCGCGGACGCCGCCGCAGCAATCGGCCAGCGGCCGGCCCAGCACCACGAACTGCGGCAGGTTTTCGTTGAGCGACCCGAGGCCGTAATGGACCCACGAGCCGATCGTCGGGAAGGACCCTTCGAGGGCGTGCCGGCCGGTATGGAACTGGAGCTGGGCGCCGTGGTCGTTGTCCGTCGTCCAGAACGAGCGGACGACCGCCAGGTCGTCGGCACACGCCCCGACGTGAGGCCACCAGTCGCTGACCTCGGTGCCGCAGGCGCCGCGCTT
>DASXAN010001606.1:0-1666 GCA_036406755.1 Gemmataceae bacterium | reverse complement strand
CGTCCAGGACCCGCAACGTCTTGACCGCCTCGTCCGGCGACGGCTCCGGCTCGCGGCCCTCGCGCACGGCCTTGCCGAAGCCCTCCAGCATGCACACGATCTGGTCGCGCCCGTCCAGCGCCAACACCTCGGTCGGGCCGTTGCCGCACGTCACCTCGATCACGGCGTTCGCGCCCGGCAGCCACATCTCCGGCACGCGGATCACGCCTTTGGTGCCGGCGATCTCCAGCCACTGCCGCAGCGGCAGGATGAAGCCGCAGTCGAAGGTGGCGACGCGGCCGCCCTCGAAATGCATGATCGCGTTCATCGCCGCGTCCACGCCGTGCAACATCGTCGCCCGGGCGTTGACGCGCACCGGCTCGGCCCGGAACGCCCAGCGAATGCCGTAGACCGGGTAGCAGCCGACGTCGAGCAGGCTGCCGCCGGCCGTGTCGGCCCGCAGCCGGATGTTCGGGGCGTCTAACGGCAGGGTGAAGGTGAACGCCCCGGCGACGTGTCGGACCTTGCCGATGTCGCCGGCGTCAATGACCTGCCGCAGCCGGGCGGTGCGGGCGTGGTGGGGCCACATGAACCCGTCCATGAGCCGCACGCCGGCGGCCTTGCAGTAGGCGGCCAGCTCGGCGGCCTCGACGGCCGTCGCCGCCAGCGGCTTCTCGCACAGCACGTGCTTGCCGGCGTCGGCGGCGCGCTTCGTCCACGGGGCGTGGAGCGTGTTCGGTAGCGGGACGTAGACGGCCTCGACGTCCGGGTCGGCGAGTAGCTGGTCGTAGTGGCCGTACGCCTTCGGGATGCCGGCGGCCGCCGCCGCGGCCTTGGCCCGGCCGGCGTCCCTGCTGGCGATGGCGACCAGTCGCGCGTTTTCGGCGGCGGCGAACGCCGGCAGCAGGCGATCGTTGATCTTGGCGACGCCGAGGACGCCCCAGCGGAGCGGGTTCATGGTCGGGTCCCGTGGCGGGTAGGAGTCCGAACGGAGATTCTATGCCCCGCCGCGGGGCGCGGATACAACGGACCACGCCATGACCGCGTACCCGTACCGCATCCGCCTGCGCGGCCCGTGGGAGGCCGAATCGCTCGATCCGTCGGGCAACGCCGTGGCGCGGCGCGTCCACCTGCCCGCCCGGCTCGGCGAGTGCGGGCTGGGCGAGGCCCGCCAGGTACGGCTCCGCCGCCGGTTCGGCCGGCCGCGGACGCTCGACGCCTACGAACGGGTCTGGCTCGTCGGCGAGGGGCTGACCGGGCGGGCCGAGTTCCGGCTGAACGGGCACATTCTTGGGACACCCCCCGGCGATACCGGGCCGTTCGCGTTCCCGGTGACGGGCTTCCTCGCCGAGCGGAACGAGCTAGTCGTCGAGCTGTCGCCGGACGGCCCGGACGGCGGCCTGTGGGGCGACGTGGCGCTGGAGGTCCGCTGCGCGGCGTACCTGACGGGCGTCCGGGCCGAGCCGGCGGGGGCGGCACTGCGGATTACCGGGGCAGTCGCCGGCGAGGCGGACGGGTCGCTTGAGGTGTACGTGCTGGCGGCGGGGCGGACGGTTGGGTACGGGACATGCCCGGCGGGTCAGACGTTTGACGTGGTGACGGACGAATTGAGTGAAAGGCCGCCCGACGTGCGCGTCGAGTTGGTCAACGGGGCGGTCGTGTGGTACGCGGTCGATGTCGCGGTCTT
>DASXAN010001605.1:0-3675 GCA_036406755.1 Gemmataceae bacterium | reverse complement strand
GCGGCGAAACGACTACCCCGCCTTCTGCACCGCCGCCGCCAGGGCCTTGAGTCCCTCGGCCATGTCGGCCGTCGGGTCCTGCGGGTTCAGCTCGTACTCCAGGTTGCAGTACCCCTGGAAGCCGACGTCCTTCAGCGCCTTCACCACGCCCGGCACGTCCAGCATCCCCCGGCCGACGATCACCTCCTCCTTCTTCTTGTCGTCGAAGTCCTTCAGGTGCAGGCCGAAGTTCCGCTTGCCCATCATGCGGATCTGCTCGGCCGGGTCGAGCTTCTTGTCCAGCAGCACGCACCGCAGGATGTGGCCGGTGTCGATGCACGTGCCGATCAGCGGGCTGTGGTCCTTGACCGCCGCCAGGATCACCTCGGCCGAGTACCACCGGTGCATCTTCAGGTTGTTCCCGCGGCCCTGCGGCCCGTGCGGGTGGATGCCGATGGCGATCTTGTACTCGTCGCACAGCTTGTCCAGGCTGTCGAAGCTGTCCGGGTCGGGGTCGGCGCTGAGGTACCTGATGCCGAGCGCCTTGCCCAACTCGAAGTTCTTGCGGTTCTTGTCGGTGTTCCTGCTGAACGCCTGCACGCCGTAGGCGACCGGCGTGACGCCGTACTCCTGGCACAGCTTCTTGGCCGCCTCGATCTGGGCCGGCGTGCTGTCCAACGGGATGTGCTTGCTGAAGAACTCGCCGTACTTCAGGCCGAGCGTCTGGTACTGCTTCAGCGCCCGCTCCAGCGGGAAGTCACGGAAGCTGTAGCTCTGGGCACCGACGTGGAGCGGCCCGTAGGACGGGGCGGCTTCGTCGCCGACGATGGCGGGGGCGACCTTGGCGCGGGACCGCGGCTGCTGGGCGGCGGCGGACCGGGGCCGCGCCAGCGCCCCGGCGGCGAGCCCGGCGGACGCGGCGAGGAAGGTGCGGCGGGAGAGGGTCATGGCGGGGACCTCGGGTGGTGGGTGTGCGGCAACAGCGTCGAGCGCCAAGGTACGGGCGGCGGCGGGCGGGGTCAAGGATGAAGCCGCTGGTCGCTCGGCGGGCCCGCATGGCCGCCAGCGGCTAGGTTTCGAGCGGTTCGTACCCGTACTCGCGCCGCAGCGCGTCCACGGACTCGCGGGTGTGCAGTTCCGCCGTCGGCGGGCCGCCCTCCTCCGGCTGGTCGGCCGTGTAGTACTCCTCCGCCCGCCGGCCGGCCCGGTCCCGGTACACCAACAGGAACGGGAACGCTTCGACCTGCTTCTCTTCACCGCCCGGGGCGACCAGCGTCGTGATCCAGGTGCCGGTGTTGTAGTATTCCCCCGCCGCGAACGCCGGCACGTGCGTGTGCCCCTGCACCATCAGCCAGTCGCGGTACTCGCGGAGCTTCCGCCGCTTGCGTGCGCCCTTGTACGCCGCGCTGTCATCGGCGGCCCCGAGGTACTCCAGCCGCGACAACACGGCCGCGATCGCCGCCACCTCGGAGTGCTTGCTCCGCCGGTCGAAGAATCCGCGGATGGCGGCCTCGCTCCAGGGCCGGAGGTTGTCGATCCCGGACATCAGGTACTTGATCGTGCCGCCGTCATCGACGCCGGCGTGGACCTCGAACGGCGAGCCGGCCTCGATCGCCAGCCGGGAGCCCTTGTTGCCCGGCCCCGGCGGCCAGTTCTCCTCGTCGAAGACGTCGCCGTGCTCGCACAACAGTTCCAGCGCCGGGTTGGCGTAGAACTCGCCCCGCCGCCACGGCCCGGCCGGCACGACGTAGTCGTGGTTGCCCCGGAGCCAGACGACCGTGCCGAGGGAGCGGAGGGCGTCGAGGGTGCGGTAGAACGGCAGGTGCTTGCGCGAGACGACCGACCCGCCGCGGCCCTTCAGCTCCAGGAAGTTGACCACGTCGCCGTTGAGCACCACGTCCAGCCGCGGGTGGCCGGCCCGGCGGAGGCGGTCGATGGCAAACGTGACGACGGCGGCGAACAGCCCGGCCCGCGACTCGCCCGGCGGGAAGAAGCCGGTTTCGACGCCGAGCTCCTCGTCGCGGTGCAGGTGCGAGTCGAGGAAGTCGTCGCCGCCGGCGGTGCCGTCGGCCATGTGGAAGTCGCTGATCACCAGCACCGCGTCGGCGGTGCTTTCGACCTTGCCCAGGCCGTGCTCGACCGGGTCGCGGCCGTCGCCGGGGTGGTGGTTGGCCACCTCCGCGTCCCACCGCTCCGGGGCGAAGTAGCGGTCTACCTCGGCCGGGCTGCCACCGTCGGGAGGTAGGTCGAACTCGGTGAGCGGCCGGGGCAGTGGGAACGGCTCGTTCGGCCGCGGGTCGGGCGGGGCGGTCGGCTGGTCAGGCATGGCGGCGGTCCGTGCGCGGGACGTCAGGTTACCGGCCGCAGAGAGGGCAAACCGGGTGCCGGCGCGGCAGTTGCAACAGATTGATCGGAGGCGTTGTCGGGTTCAGGAGTTGGGCCGATGTCCGTCGCCGAAGCCGCCGCCCGCGGACACCTGGAGAGCACGTGGGCCGTCGTCAACGGGCTGCGGATGCACGCTCGTGTCGGCGACCGGCTGGCCCCGGCCGGGGCGAAGGCGGTCGTGCTGGTCCACGGCGTCGGCGTGTCGAGCCGGTACATGGTGCCGCTGGCGGAGCAGCTGGCCCCGGACTACCGCGTCTTTGCCCCGGACCTGCCCGGCTTCGGTCGCAGCGACAAGTCGCCGCGGCTGCTCGACGTGCGGGGCCTGGCCGACACCCTGGCCGCATGGCTGCGGGTCGTCGGCCTCGACCGGCCCGCCCTGTTCGGCAACTCGCTCGGCTGCCAGGTCATCATCGACCTCGCGGGGCGTCACCCGGAACTGGTCGAGCGGGCAGTGCTGCTGGGGCCGACGACCGACCCGCGGGTGGGGAATGTGATCCGGCTGATCGGCCGCGGCGTGCTGGACCTGCCACACGAGTCGCCGGCGCTGTACCCGGTCCTGGTGGCGGACTACTTGCGGGCTGGGCCGGTGCGAACGGTCCGCACGCTCCAGGCCGGCGTGGACGACCCGCTGACGGTGAAGCTGCCGCGGGTGCGGGCGCCGGTGCTGGTGGTCCGCGGCGACCGCGACCCGATCGCCCCGCGGCGGTGGGTGCGGGAAATGGCCGAGCGGCTGCCGGCCGGGCGGTGGACGGAGGTTACCGGGGCGGCGCACGCGGCTCACTTCAGCGCCCCGGATCGGGTAGCGGAACTGATCCGGCCGTTCCTCGACGGGGACGAGAACTAACAATCGTGCGCCACGGTTTGCAAGCAAACCTTGCCTTGAGGACGTTGGATGCAAACAGCAGTATGTTCGTCAGCGCGGCCGACTGGGAAACGCTCGGCCGCTGGCGCAGCCCTATTCTCCGGGTTTAGAAAGCGGCCGCCCACCGACCCAGTGCCTTGATAAATCCGGGAATTCGGCATCGAGTACGCGCCAGGTCTCGAACCACAGCCGCTCCGGCCGGTCGCACACCAACCGCTCTCCGTCGTCCCCGACCAGCCAGGACGAGCCGTCCCGCGCGGCCAATGACAACCCGGCCCGGTAAGCAATGTCTTGGGCCATATGCCAGTAGGCCCGCTCGGTTTCGCTAGAAAAGCTCCCCGGCATGGGGCTGATCCGCTTCGCCACACGCGCACCCTCCCACCCCAGCCTACCGCACCCGCCTCCGGTCCGCCACGGGTCGGAGGCCGCACGGTTTGCAAGCAAACCGT
>DASXAN010001604.1:0-2458 GCA_036406755.1 Gemmataceae bacterium | reverse complement strand
CTCTGGTCTCCCCTCACCCCCGGCCCCTCTCCCACAAGGGGAGAGGGGAAAGGATTCAAATCGATCAGCCCCTGCACCGGCTCCGCCTCATCCTCCTCGGGGGCGGTGTAGCCGACGGCCGGCGGCGCGGGCGGCGCCTTCAAGTCGCCGTCGCCGCCGAAGACGACGTGGTCAAACAGGTGCCGGCACTGCTGGAGCATGTCCCGCAGCGTCGGCTCCGTGCGGGCGATGCGGATCACCTGCTCGTCGGTGAACGGGAAGATCGGCGACAGGTCAGCCGCGTCCGGCAGCTCGTCCAGCGTCGGCCGCAGCCGGGCCTCCACCACCTGCCGCACCAGCTCCGCCGGCGGGGCCTCCAGCCGCAGGGACTTGATCGTCCCGGCACTCGGCACGTGGATCGGGTTGTTCAGCCGGTCCTGAATGTACCCGTCCAGCGACGGCACGAACCGGTTCCACAGGCCCCGCTCGGCAAAGATCAGGAAGCACAGCCCGTCGAGCTGGTGCATCGCCTGGACGATGCCGGCGAAGAAGGCCTCGGCGATCTTGTGGGCGTCGTCGCTGCGGCGGGCCAGCAGCAGGTCTTCGAGCTGGTCGAAGGCAACGACGACGGGGATCTTCAGCGTGCGGAAGACCTCCATCAGCACCTTGGACAGCGACAGTACCAGGTCGGCCCGGGCCGGGCGGACCTGGTAACTCAGCTCGGCGAACCCGTGGGTGAGGAAGTTGGCCAGGGTGGACTCGTCGCCGCACAGGGACGCCCGGCAGAACCCCTGGTAGATGGCCCGCCGCATCAGCCCGGCCGTGTTGTGCGGCTCGGTCTTCTCGACGTAGGCGGCGACCAGCTCGCACGCCTTCTCGGCCGGCAGCCCGGCCTCATGGACGGCCCGGCGGACGGTCATCGGGCTGCGGCTGACGGCGGCCCGGGCGGTGAGCGTGTCGATCAGCCACGCGGCCCGGTCGGCCTCCGCACTGCCGCCGCCGATGCCGAACTTCCGCGCCCACTTGCCCAGCCCTTGCGTCGGGAACAGCCCGGCCCGTTCGGCGGCCGGCATCTCGGTCAGCACCCGCCCCAGCAGCCGGCGGCTCAGCTCGTCGCCGACGTGGTCCAGCGGCCGGACGCCCTTCTGCCGCCCGCCGCCGAGGAGCGTGTCCACGATCTGGTAGAGCAGGTATTCGAGGAAGTCGGTGTCCTTCTGGTAGACGCCGGGGGTGACGAGCAGCTGCCAGGCGCCGTCGGTGCCGTGCTTGATCGAGTGCAACAGGTGCGTCTTGCCGGCCCCCTTGTTGCCGAGGACAGGGACGACTTCCGAATGCGTCGTCGGGTCGTAGCGGTACAGGTCCACGACGCCGAGGAGTTGGTCCCGCTCGGCGGCGAACAGCTCGGGGACGTGGTAGCGGGCGCAGACCTCGTCGTCCGGGTTGCGGGCGAAGTAGTTGCGGAACGGGTTACCGGCCCGGCGCAGGGCGTCGAGGGCGCGGTCGGCGACGGGGCGGGCGGTGGCGGCGGCGGACATGAGACCTCCTCCGTGGGTCGCGGCCGGATGCGGCGTCAAACCGAAAGCGGCTGAATTCCGTTCTTCTGATAATCGTTCGCGGCGCTGACGCGCTCGCTGGCGTAGTAAGCGATCTCGTGCCCGACCAGGAGGGCGAACGCCGGCTCCGGCAGGGCGTAAAGCGGGCCGGTCCACGGGTGCAGGTACACCTGCTCGCGGTCGTGCAGCTCCCGCAGGCCGTCGTGGAACTGGCCGATGGTCAGGGCCAAGTGGGCGGACCGGAGGCGGCGGAACAGCTCCGGCAGCGGGCAGTCGCCGGCCGCGCCGCCGGCGTGCCAGTCGGCCAACTGCGCCCGCAGGTCGGCGAGCCAGTCGGCGGCGTCCGGGTCGAAGTAGCCGGCGGCCGGCGGCGGTTCGGCGAGTTTGGGGGCAACCTCGGACAGGACTTCCCTCACCGCGGCCAGCTCGGCGTGCATGTCTCGGGCGACGGTCAGCCATTCGGTGAACTGGGCGTGCCGAGCCTCGACGGCCCGCGCGAGGTCGTCCAGCACCTGCTTCGGGCTGGTGTGTCGCAGCAGGTAGTCCAGGCCGGCGGCGGTGGCGGCGTAGCGGTCGGCCTTGCCTTTCGGTTCGGCGGCGATGGGGCGGATCAGGCCGTCGTCCCGGGCCTTCTGGGCGGCCTGCCGGCCGGCGGCGGTGGCCGGGAACAGGCCGGGGGCGGCCCTGGTGCCGACGAGCGGGGTGCCGCCGGGGGCCAGCGCCGCCCGGCCGAGGGCGTCGAGGACGAGGTGGGTGAGCTTGTCGGCCAAGAACCCCTCCGTGGCTGGGCCGGTGCGTGCCGTCGGGTGGCCCAGCTTAGCCGGGGGCGGGCCGCCGGTGCAACCCCAGCCAACTTCCCCTTCGCGCCGCTGGGGGAAATGGCGTAAGATCGGCGGGCGAGGTTAGCCGCGACGTGGAGTCTTGGG
>DASXAN010001603.1:0-2991 GCA_036406755.1 Gemmataceae bacterium | reverse complement strand
CGGGTCCTGGCTGGTGTGTGGCACATTCGGGCCGGCGGTTCACGTCTGCGACGTGGCGGCCGGGGTCGTGCTGCGGACGCTGCCGGTCCCGGACAACTGGCGGACGTTGCAGGTCAGCATTTCGCCCGATGGCCGGGTGGTCGCGCTCGGCCGCATCGGCGACGCGGGTAACCTGCCGTGGAAGTGCCTCGTCTGGGACGCGGCGAGTGGGCGGGAATTGCACTCCTGGGACGTGGACGACGTCTACCGCGATCATCCGCGCGGCAAATGGCGCAGCGTCTTTGGTGCCGCGGTTGCGCCGGACGGCCAGACGATCGCCCTGATCGCCGACTGGCCCGACACCGTCCCACCGAAGCAGGCGTGCCAAGTGATCCTGTGCGCCAGCGACACAGGCCGCGTCGTCCGGCGGATCGACCTACGGTCGGCCCTTCGTGTCACCTTCTCCCCGGACGGGAAGCGGCTGGCCGTGGCCGATGATCACCGGCCGGTCACAGTCCGTGTGCTGGACGTGGACACCGGCCGCGAGTTGGCTGCGTTTACCGGTCACTTCGGCCCCGTTCACGCCGTGGCCTTCTCTCCCGACGGTCAGCGGCTGGCGTCCGGCAGTAGTGATGGATCGGTTTTGGTCTGGGACGTGAGCAATCTGCGCCCCGCGGCGCCGTGACGTCTGTTGAGCCGCACGGCTCTGCCCGGTGTGATACACACGCTCGGCGGAGCCTCGCGGCTCAACGGTCAGTACCCCAGCTTCCGTCGGATGATGCCGTCGAGTTCCCGCAGCTGGTCCGGGCCGCCGCGCCAGGCGATCGTGCCGTCGGCGTCCACCAGGATCAGCGTCGGGTAGTGCGTGATGTGGAATTGGTTCTGCACCTGCTCGGCCGTGTCGGCCAGCGCGAGTTCGTAGGGAATCCGCAGCCGCTGACGGGTGTCGCGGACCCGGCGGGCGTTGTCGGCCGGGCTGCCCCGCTCGCACGCCACGCCGACGACCTCCAGCCCGGACTTGGCGTAGTTCGCGTGCAACCGGGACACCTCCGGCACCGCCCGCAGACACGGGCCGCACCACGTTCCCCAGAAGTCGAGCAGCACCAGTCGGCCACGGCGGCGGGAGAAGTCCCACTCCCGCCCGTCCGCGTCGGGTAGTCGCAGCGTCACGACCCGCCCGCCGGACACGTAGCACGCCGGCGTCACCGCCGGCGGGGCGACCGCGGCCGGCGGGGCCGGCGTAAACGACTGTGGCTGGATCGGGGCGACGGTCGCCGGCGGGGCGACCGGCGTCGGGATGTTGACCGCCGGCGGGCCAGGCGGCGCCACCGCGGCGACCTGGTCGGTTGGGCCGAAAGCCGGCCCCCCGGCCGTCGGCGGCCCGAGGCCGGCGGCGGGGTTGTTCCACGGGGCGTCGGGGGCCGGGGCGTTGCCGGGGCCGGACGTCGGCCGGGCCTTCGGCGGCGTCGGGGCGGTCGGGATCGGCGGCGTGTTCGCCCCGGCCAGTTCCTCGCCGAGCGGGATCAGCAGTCGCGTCTCCGGCGGCCGGGCCTGCACTTCGCCGACCAGCACCCGCCCGTCCTGCCGTGCCCGGGCGAGGAGCTTGTAGGTCCGGCCGGGCTGCAAGCCGCGGATGTAGAAGTGTCCCTGGTTGACCGTCTCGACGTCGGCGATCGGGTCGGCCCGGCCGTCACGGACGAGCGACACCTGCACGTACGCCATCCCCGGCGGCCGGCCGTAGCCGTCCACGAGCTTGCCGGCCAGGATGCCGCTGACCTCCGGGTCGTTGCCCGGCTGGCTGACCGGGTCCACTTGCGAACCGGTCCCCGATCCGGCACCGATCGACGCGGTGCCGGGGTTCCGCGACGGGTTGTTCGGGTCGGCCCAGAACGGGGCGGCGGACCGGCCGTTCGGGACGCTGGCGGGCGGGGCGGGCCGTTCCTTGGGGGCGGACTTGCACCCGGTCAGCGCGACGCCGACGGTCAGCAGGCAGACCCAGGGCACGACGCGCACGGCACAGCCCTCGCCCCGACAACCCGACACCGCCGGCCACACTGACTGGACGCGGAATACTTCCCGCCGTTCGCCCGCCCGTCAAGGCCGAGTGCGGCGGCTGTGGGACCGTCGGCGGTGCCGGGGCAGGGTGGGACTTGAAAAACCTACAAATCGTTAGCCGGCGGCCGATCCGGGACGACCGGCGGACTTTCCCCAGCCCCCGCCGTTCGCCGTGTGGCGGGATCGGGTCGGCTTGCCGCGCGCGAAGGCGGGCGGTATATGCCGGCGGTGCCGTCCTTGACCGCCCGGGCGGCGCGCGCTATCGTGCCAACGGGAGTCCGTGTCGCGTTCTGCCAGGGAACCGGTTCGATGACCCAACGATCCTTCCGCGGTCTGCTGTGGGCCTTGGCCGTGGTCGGCCTCCTGGCCGACCAGGGGACCAAGTACGGCATGTTCCGCTGGCTGTACTCGCCGACCCTGGAGGGGCGGCGGGAGGTGGTGCCGGGGGCGTTCCGGTTCATCGTCCAGTTCACGCCGGAGCCGCTGAGCGCCGACTGGCGGCGGCCGTTTCAGGAATTCAACGGGCCGGTGCTGCCGCGGGTCAATAACGGGGCGCTCTTCGGGCTCGGCCAGGACTTCCAGGTCCACGCCAACGGCTTCTTCGCGGCCGTGAGCGTGGCCGCGGCGGTCGCCATCGCCTACTGGAGCCTGCGGCGGGGAACGGCCGGCGACCGGTGGCTGTGCATGGCTCTGGGGATGATCCTGGCCGGGACGCTCGGCAACCTGTTCGACCGCGTCGTGTTCGGCGGGGTGCGGGACTTCCTGTACTTCTACTGGTTCGAGTGGCCGGTGTTCAACGTGGCCGACTGCTTCCTGGTCGTTGGGGCCGGGTTACTGTTGTTGCAGGCGTTCGCGGCCCCGGCGCACGACAAGCAGCCGACGCCGGAACCCGCTACCGCGGCGGCCGAGTGAAGCGCTGAGAGAAGAAAGAAGCCCACCCGGGGCCCCGGGTGGGCT
>DASXAN010001602.1:0-3368 GCA_036406755.1 Gemmataceae bacterium | reverse complement strand
CAGGCGGTTCCCGGATTGCCGCCGTTTCAAGGCGGGATGGCCGGCTTATTCGGCTACGAACTGGGTCGCGAGTTCGAGAATCGTGTCGCGGAGCCTCGGTACGACGACTTCCTATGCCCCGATTGGGCAATCGCGTTTTACGACTTCGTCATCTCCTTCGATCACCAGCAGCATCGTGCATGGTTAGTCTCGACCGGTCAGCCCCGATGGAAGGTTGACCGGATCTATTCCCAGGCAGCCGAAGAGCGGCTCACTCAGATCCGCTCATTGCTGCGCGAACCTGGCCGACCGCTGCGTTACGCCGCTCCCTCTTGGCCTTGCCCTCAGCCGGTGCCACGCGGCGACCTCGCGACCCAATACGATCTCCCCGGCTTCCCCGGCGTCACCAGCACCTTCGACCGCCCCGCCTTCGAGGCCGCCGTCCGCCGGGCCGTCGAGTACGTCCGCGCCGGCGACTGCTTCCAGGTCAACCTCGCCCAGCGGCTCCTCGCCCCGCTCACCGTCCCGCCGCTCGAACTCTACGGCCGGCTCCGCGAACGGAACCCGGCCCCGTTCGCCGGCTACTTCGACCTCGGCGACTTCGCCGTCGCCAGCGCCTCGCCGGAGCGGTTCCTGAAACTCACCCCGGCCGGCGACGTCGAGACGCGGCCGATCAAAGGCACCCGCCCCCGCGGTCGCACCCCGGCCGAGGACGACGCCAACCGCCGCGAGTTGCTCGCCAGCCCCAAGGACCGGGCCGAGAACGTCATGATCGTGGACCTGCTCCGCAACGACCTCGGCCGCGTCTGCGAGTACGGCTCCGTGCGGGTGGCGAAGCTCTGCGAACTGGAAAGCTACCGCACCGTGCACCACCTCGTCTCGGAGGTGGTCGGCCGGCTGCGGCCGGGGATGACGGCGCTCGACTTGCTCCGAGCCGCCTTCCCCGGCGGGTCCGTGACGGGGGCGCCGAAGGTGCGGGCGATGGAGATCATCGCCGAGCTGGAGCCGACCGCCCGCGGCCCGTACTGCGGCAGCCTCGGCTACGTCGGGTTCGACGGGGCGATGGACACGAACATCCTCATCCGCACGTTCACGCTCGGCCGCGGGTGGGCCCAGTTCCCGGTCGGCGGCGGCATCGTCGCCGACAGCGACCCGGCGGCCGAGTACGAGGAGACGCTGCACAAGGCCGCCGGCCTGCTGCGGGCGTTGGAGTAGAGCCGCAGAGGTCAGAAGTCAGTGGACAGAGGACAGAGGTCAAAGGTCAGAGTAAGACAATCACCTGTCCGACCTCCGACCTCCGCCTTCTGACCTCTGTCCTCTGACCTCTATGCCGCTCGTCCTAGAAGGATTGGTCTCCACGCTCGACGCCGGCGGCGGGCCGCACCTGGCCCCGATGGGGCCGCACGTCCCCGCCCCGGCCTTCGACCGGTTCACCCTCCGCCCGTTCCCGACCGCCCAGACGTACCGCAACCTGCTCGCCCACGGCGAAGGGGTGCTGCACGTCACCGACGACGTGCTGCTGCTGGCGAAGGCCGCGGTCGGGGCGGTTGAACCGCCGCCGGCGTGGGAGCCGGCCGAGTGCGTCCGCGGCCGGGTGCTGGCCGACTGCTGCCGGTTCTACGAGTTCCGCGTGACGGCGGTGGACGAGTCCGAGCCGCGGGCGCGGGTGGAGGCGGTGGTCGTCCGGGCCGGGTGGCGGCGGGACTTCTTCGGGTTCAACCGGGCCCGGCACGCGGTGGTGGAGGCGGCCGTGCTCGCCACCCGCACGGCCCTGTTGCCGGCGGAGGAGATCGCCGCCGAGTACCGCCGGCTGGCCGTCGTCGTGGACAAGACCGGCGGGCCGGACGAGAAGGCGGCGATGGCGCTATTGCAGGCGCACGTGGATACCGGAAGCACCAAATCCCAAATCCCAAATCCCAAACCGGACCCGGAGGAATGACCATGACAGTCGGCCATCAAGAGAAGGTCTACGACCTCGAAGAACGGACCTACCTTTTCGCCGCGCGCACTCGCCGATTCGTCAAGCGGATGCCCCGGACGATCGGTAACATTGAAGACGGCAAGCAACTGGTGAAATCGTCGGGCTCGGTCGGGGCCAATTACATCGAAGCCAACGAGGCCCTGTCCGATAGGGACTTTTTGATGCGCGTGAGGATCTCCCGCAAGGAAGCGAAAGAGAGCCGGTACTGGTTGCGGCTAATCGACCTCGAATCCAAGACCGACCTTGAATCAGAGCGAGTCTCCTTGATTCAAGAGTCGGAGGAACTCACCCGCATCCTCAGCGCCATCCTCCGGAACAAATCACAAACCGGCTGCGCCGGAAATCCCAAGACCCAAGCACCAAATCCCAAGCCCAAATGAAGTCCTTGGGATTTGGCATTCGGATTTTGGGATTTCCCGCACAGCGGGCCGGTTTGGGATTTGGTGCTTGGGTTTTGGGATTTATGACGACAGTCATCACCGGTAGCCGCCTGCACTTCGGCCTGCTCCGCCCGCCGCCCGTCGGCGGCAGCCGCGGGTTCGGCGGGTGTGGGCTCATGGTCGAGGCGCCGGCCGTCCGCGTCGCCGTCGAGCCGGCCGCCGCGTGGTCCGCGACCGGTCCGGCGGCCGACCGCGCCCTGGCCGTCGCCCGCCGCGTCGCCGGCGACGACCGGCCGCACCGCGTCACCGTCGAGGCCTGTCCGCCGGAGCACGTCGGGTTGGGCGTCGGCACGCAGCTGAGCCTGGCCGTCGCCCGGGCCGTCTTACAATTAGCCCCCGGTGAATCACCGGGGGCTAATTATCTGGCCCGCTTGGCCGGCCGCGGCGGCCGGTCCGGCGTCGGCGTGCACGGGTTCGACCGCGGCGGGTTCGTGGTGGACGGCGGCAAGCGGGCCGGGGAGGCGGTCGCCCCGCTGGTGGCCCACGCCGAGTTCCCGGCCGAGTGGCGGGTCGTGCTCTTCACGCCCCCGTCGCCGGCCGACTGGCACGGCGACCGGGAGCGGGCGGCGTTCGCCGCGCTGGCCGCGCGACCCGCAAGCGGGTACCCCGCGGCCGACGACGCCCTGTGCCAGCTGGTGCTGCTCGGGATGCTGCCGGCCCTGGCGGGGCGGGACCTGGCCGCGTTCGGGGAGGCGCTGTTCGAGTACAACGTGCGGGCCGGGGAGCCGTTCCGGGCGGCCCAGGGGGGCACCTACGCCACGGCGGCGACGGCGGACCTGGTCGGCTGGCTGCGGGGCGAGGGCGTCCTTGGGGCGGGCCAGTCGTCGTGGGGGCCGACGGCGTTCGCCGTGGTCGGCGACCCGGACCGGGCCGCGGGGTTGCGGCAGGCCGCGCGCGGCCGGTGGGGCGGCGGTGTGGTGGTCACCGTCACCGCGGGCCGCAACCGCGGGGCGGCGGGCGGCGGGCCG
>DASXAN010001601.1:0-12040 GCA_036406755.1 Gemmataceae bacterium | reverse complement strand
GGACCACACCCTCAAGCTCTGGGACCTGCCGCACGGCCAGGAGGCGCTGACCCTGCACGCCGACGCCGACATCGTCCGGGCGGCCGTGTTCAGCCCGGACGGGCTGCGGCTGGCCACCGCCGGCGCCGACCGCGTCGTCCGCGTCTGGGACGCCTCCCCGTGGGACGGCAGCCGGTCGCCCCGCGAGCGGCACTCGCTGGCCGCCCACGACGGCCGGGCCCTGGGCGTGGCCTACCGCACCGACTGCGAAGTCGTTTCCGTCGGCGAGGACCGGGGGCTGGTGTTCTGGAACACCGACCGGCCGGACGACGACCCCCGCCGGTTCCGCCTGACCACCTTCGTCGGGACCATCGAGGGGGCCGACTGGGACTACTTCGCCCTGGCCGTCACCCCCGACGGCCGGCGGGTGGCGACGGCCAACAGCGCCGGCACGGTCCTCGTCCTCGACGCGGACACGACTCGCCTGGTCCACGCCCTGCGGGGCCACGGCACCGGGCCGGTCAAGGGGCTGGCGTTCCGCCCCGGCGGCCACGACCTGGCCACCGCCGGCTGGGACCGCACCGTGCGCATCTGGGACGCCGACGCCGGCCGCGAGCGGCTGGTCCTCCGCCGGCACACCGAGCCGGTCCTGAGCGTCGCCTACAGCCCCGACGGCCGGCTGCTGGCCTCCGCCGGCAACGACCAGACCGTCCGCATCTGGGACGCCGACACGGGTGAGGAACTGCACGTCTTGCGGAAGCACACCAGCGGCGTGGCCGCGGTGGCGTTCAGCCCGGCCGAGCCGGTGCTGGCCTCCGCCGGCAACGACGGCACGGTCCGCCTGTGGGACACCACCAGCTGGCAGGAGCGGGCGGTGCTACGGGGCCACTCGTCGGCGGTGCAGGCGGTGGCGTTCAGCCCGGACGGCCGGCTGCTGGCCTCGGCCGGGTTCGACTGGACGGTGCGGCTGTGGCGGGTGGCGGCCGGCGAGGAGGTGTTGACGCTCCGCGGCCACACCGACCGCGTCCACGCCCTGGCATTCGCCCCGGACGGCCACACCCTGGCCACGGCCGGGTTCGACGGGGCGGTCAAGCTCTGGGACGTCGCCGACGTCGGGGAATAGGCCCCGGCCGGAATATCCTGCCCAATCCCCAAAATCCGCGTTCGGTCGCCGGAGTTTTCGGACTTAACCCGGCAGTGGCCGCGCCACTCGTCCGCCCGCGCCGCGCGCCGGCAGCGCCCCGCCACCTTGCCCCCCAAGGAGGATGTCCGTAATGACCTCTCCGCACCGGGATGTGAAGCGAGTTTTCGTCAACCCCCGCCTGAGTTGGCTGCTGGCCGGCGTCGCCGCGCTGGCCGTCGCGCCCCAGAGCCACGCCCAGACGGACGGCTGGGGGCAGTTCAACGGAAACGGCCCCGGCGGTTCGGCCGTTACCTTCACGTCGCAAAGCACTTTCGGCGTCACGCTCGGGACCAACGCACTCCAAACCGGCAATCCCCAGGGCGCATTCTGGGGGCCGGCGACCGGGAATCTGATCGCCCAGGGCGATTACAACGCCCTGAAGAACGCCACCACTCTCTCAGTCGACCTGACGCTGCTCAACTCACAAATCAATGGCGGTTCGGGGAACTTTGACGGGTTCGCTCAAAGTAACGTGTTGGCGGTCCAGCTGTTTCACAATGGCGGGGCCGGAACGACGTTTCCCGGCGGGGGGTTCTTCCCCTTTATGCAGCACACGTTCTCGACCGCCCAGGGTGATGCGGACAGCCGCAACCATGGCGCTCAGTGGTCCGGCGACGACGGAACGCGGACCCTGACCTGGAACCTTGCCAATTTCACGGCCCAGGACCCGTCCAGCGGTAACAGCACCAAGACCCTGAGTCAACTGCTGACGGACCACCCGGACATGCAGGGCGCGGCCATTTATTTCGTCCAACAGGCGGGGAACGGGTCGGCGACCGTCGGCCCGTCGCAATTCTTCTGGGACAACGTCCGGCTGCTCGACGGGGGCAACAACACGCTCGCCATCATCGGCAACTTCGAGCCGGTCCCGGAGCCGTCGTCATTCGCCCTGGCGGCCCTGGTCGTGCCGCCGGTGGTCGTGGCGGTCCGCCGCCGGCGGGCAGCCCGGCAGGCGAAGTCCGATCCACCGGCCGCGGCGTGAGGGGAGGCCGCCGTGTCCATTGCGTGGGCCCGCGCCGGCCGGGTGATCGCCGCGGCGGCCGTCCTCACGGCCGCCGCCGCGCTGACCCCGGCCGGCCGCGGGCAGATTCTCTACACCGGCGTCAACCTGTCCGGCGCCGAGTTCGGGGCCACCAGCCTGCCCGGCACGTTCGGCTCGAACTACACCTACCCGACCAACGCCGAGGTCGATTACTACGTCGGCAAGGGGATGAACACGTTCCGCCTGCCGTTCCGCTGGGAGCGGCTCCAGCCGACCGCCAACGCCGCGTTCAACGCCGCCGAATTCAACCGCCTGAACGCCTTCGTCAGTTACGCCACGTCGAAGGGCGCGACCGTCGTCCTTGACCCGCACAACTTCGCCCGCTACTACCCGCCCAGTAGCAACATCGAGAGTTCGAGCACCAACATCGTCGGCAGTGCCGCCGTCCCGAACGCCGCGTTCGCCGACTTCTGGTCCCGCCTGGCCAACGCCTACAAGACCAACAGCCGGGTCGTGTTCAACCTGATGAACGAGCCGAACACCATGCCGACGGAGCAGTGGGTGTCGGCCTCGAACGCCGCCATCGCCGCCATCCGCTCGGCCGGGGCGACAAATCTGGTGCTGGTCCCCGGCAACGGCTACACCGGCGCCTGGACGTGGTCGTCCAACTTCTACGGCACGCCGAACGCCACGGCGATGCTCAACATCACCGACCCGGGCAACAACTTCGCCTTCGACGTGCACCAGTACCTGGACAGCGACGGGTCGGGCACGAGCAGCACGATCGCCAACAACGACCCGACGATCGGCGCCCAGCGGCTGGCCGGGTTCACCCAGTGGCTGCACGACAACCACCGCCGCGGGTTCCTCGGCGAGTTCGCCGTGGCCGGCTCGACGATCGGCACCGGGGCCGGGCAGATCGGCGACGAGGCGATCCAGAACATGCTCAACGAGGTCCGGGACAACAGCGACGTGTGGCTCGGCTGGACGTGGTGGGGCGGCGGCCCATGGTGGCCGAGCAACTACATGTTCCTGCTGGACCCGGCCGGCGGCGTCGATAAGCCGCAGATGGCCGTATTGCAGCCGTACTTCGCCCCGGTCCCGGAGCCGGGGACGCTCGGGCTGGCGGCGGTCGCCGCGGCGGGACTCGCCGCCCTGGCCCGCCGCCGGACGCGGCATTGATCCGATCCCATCACCGCCGGTCGCCCGGAGCCCACGTGCGCCAGACATCCATTCTCGCCGTCGCCGTCCTCGCGGCGCTGACGCAACCCCGCTTGCCGGCCGCCGAGCCGACGCCCGAGGCGCTGCGGGCCCAGGCCGACACGTGCCGGCGGCTGCTCAAGTCGAGCGTCGTCAATTTCTACGTGCCGGCCTGCGTGGACTCCGCCAACGGCGGGTTTCTCGAATCGCTGAAGGACGGGAAGTTCGCCCCGACCGGGGAGAAGTTCGTCACGTTGCAGGCCCGGCAGACGTGGTTCTTCAGCACGCTCGCCGAGGCCGGCATCGAGCGGCCCGCGGCCCTGGCGGCGGCCAAGTCGGGGTTCGATTTTCTGGAGGGCAAGTTCCGCGACCGCGCCCACGGCGGCTACTTCGCCAAGGTGACCGACGCCGGCCGGCCGACCGACCGGCGGAAGCACGTCTACCTCAACGCCTTCGTCCTGTACGCCCTGTCCGCCTACCACCGGGCGACCCGCGACCCGGCCGCCCTGGCCGCCGCCCAGGACCTGTTCCGGGTGCTGGAGGCGAAGGCCCACGACGCCGCCCACGGCGGGTACACGGAGTTCTTCAAGGAGGACTGGACGCCGATCACCGACCGGCGGGAGGCGTCGTTCGTCGGCCCGCCCGGGACCAAGACGTACAACACGCACCTGCACGTCCTCGAAGCACTCACCGAGCTCTACCGCGTCTGGCCGGACCCGCTCGTCCGCCGCCGGCTGGACGAACTGCTGCTCGTCAACACGTCCACCGTCCGGCTGCCGGCATACGGCTGCAACGTGGACGGGTTCCGACCCGACTGGACGCCGATCGACACGCCGCAAAACCTGCGGGCCAGCTACGGCCACGACGTCGAGGCCGCCTGGCTGTGCCTGGACGCGGCCCGCACGCTCGGCCACCCGCCGGCCGTGCTCCGCGGCTGGGCCGACGGCCTGGTCGGGTACAGCGTCCGGCACGGCTACGACCGCCGGCACGGCGGGTTCTTCTACACCGGCCCGGTCGGCAAGCCGGGCGACGAGACGAAGAAGGAGTGGTGGGTCCAGGCCGAGGCGCTGGTGTCGATGCTGGAGATGCACCGCCTGACCGGCAAGCGCGAGTACCTCGACCTGTTCGCCGGCACGCTCGGCTTCGTCGAGAAGTACCAGGTGGCCGCGGAGGGCGGGTGGTGGGCGACCCGGACGGCCGACGGCGGGCCGCTCAACCCGTCCCGGTCGTCCATGTGGCAGGGGGCCTACCACGCCGGCCGGGCGCTCTTGTTGTCCGCCCGGCTGTTGGACGAGCTGGCGGCCGGCGGGCCGGCGCCGCTGCACGTCGAAGGCCGGCACCTGGCGGACCCGGCCGGCAAGCGGGTGCGGCTCCGCGGCGTCAACGTCGCCTCGCTGGAGTGGTCCAGCGACGGCGACGGCCGGGTCCCCGACACCGTCCGCGTCGCCGTCGAGGAATGGAAGGCCAACGTCGTCCGCCTGCCGCTCTGCCAGGACCGCTGGTTCGGCAAGTGCCCGGAGCAGACCGACGACGGGGCGTCCTACCGCGATTTGGTCGGCAAGGTCGTGGACTACGGTGCCAGGCACAACTGCTACGTCGTCCTCGACCTGCACTGGTCCGACGCCGGCGTCTGGGGCCGGCACGTCGGCCAGCGGAACATGCCCGACAAGAACAGCGTCGAATTCTGGAAGGCCGTGGCGACGGCGTACAGGAACCACCCGGCCGTGCTGTTCGACCTGTACAACGAGCCGCACGACGTCACCTGGGAGGTGTGGCGGACCGGCGGCCGGGTGACCGAGCGGCACGACCGCACCGGCTCGGAGGTGACGTACGAGGCGGTCGGCATGCAGCCGCTGCTCGACGCCGTCCGGGCGACCGGCGCGAAGAACGTGGTGATCGTCGGCGGGCTGAACTGGGCGTACGACATGTCGGGGTTCCTCGGCGGCAAGGGGCTGGCCGACCCGACCGGCAACGGCGTCGTCTACGCCAACCACGCCTACCCGGTGAAGCGGGATGCGGCGGACCGGTGGGCGGCGAAGATGGCGGCGGCGGCGAAGGAGGTGCCGGTGATCGTCGGCGAGTTCGGGGCGGAGCCGGGCGGGGCGTCGTCGGACGGGGTGAAAGGCGACGAGTGGGTGCGGCCGATGCTGCGGGCACTGCGGGACCTGGACGTGGACTGGATCGCCTGGGACATGCACCCGCAGGCCGGGCCGCGGCTGATTGCCGACTGGCGGTACACGCCGACGCCGACGTTCGGGGTCCACGTCAAGGCGGCGTTGGCGGGGATGTACCCGGGGGATTAGAGCCCGACGCGCCAGCAAGGGAATAGCGGTGAGCCCGCAGCGCCAGCAAGGGAATATCAGAACCCCTTGCTGGCGCTGCGGGCTCACTCTCGAGTCACGACCGCCGGCGACGTTTCAACAACACGCCGCCGGCCAGGGCCAAACCGCAGAGCCCCATGCTCGTCGGTTCCGGCACCGCGAGCGTCACCTCGAAAGCGTACTGGCCCGTCGATCCGGTGTACAACCCCTCGGCCGTTGCGGTGGACCTGCGGTAGACCGTCGGCGGGCTACTGCCGACGGCCGAATCGTTCTTGTACACCGTCCCCCAGGCGGTGCTGGACCCCGCCGTCTCAACGAACTGCTCCGTGATCAGCACGTTCTGGGGCAGGGTGACGTTCAACGTCGAAGCGTCCGCGGTCCTGGGTGCGACGAACCCGGACGGCAATCCGCCGAACGGGAGCGTGGTGAAGTCGATGTTGCTCGTGACCGTCGCGAGCAGCGGATGGGTCGCCGCCAGGTCGCCCGACGAGTAGGGGTTCGTGTTGTCAAAGATGCGAATCGTGGCCGTCCCCGTCAGGATCGTGCCGCTCGACCCGTTGAACACCGAAAAGCCTACGGAGTTCAAGAGGCCGCCCTGGCTCAAGACCAGGGAGTCGCCGAAGACGGGATTGTTGCTGAACGGCTCGGACGAAGTGGACACGACCGTGATGGGCGAGTTGGTGTCATAGACGACCACCTGTGCGAACGTGCTGCCTGGCGCGCACAGTGCCGACATGGTCAGCATCGTGAAGAGAAATCGCCTCATGGTTTTGACAGGTCAGAGGGAGGGAATGTCGCAGCCTGGCACAGGCAGAAGATTGGATTCTACAAGAGACATGACCGAACTGGCAAGAACCACGTCGTTGCCCTGTCACGACCGCCGGCGACGGTTCAACAACGCGCCGGCGATCCCCAGCGCCGTCAGCCCGAGCGTCGCCGGCTCCGGGACGGCCACCACCAGCTGCACCGCGGTCGGTGTTGACTGGAGCGACAGCGTGTACCCCGCCAGCGACGTGGACGACAGGCTCAGCTGATTCAGGCCGGTCGCCTGGCCGGCGTTGAAATCCATCAGGTCGTACGTCCCCGGTCCGAAGCCCGACAGCGGCGTGATGCCGATGATCGCGCCGCCCGGGTTCACCGCCAGTTTGCCCGCGCTCAGCAGTACACGGTCCGCGCCGGCCGAACCGACCTCGAAGCTCATGAGCGAGGCGTTCCCGGCCGAGCCGCCCAGCGTCAGGACGGTGTCCGAGGCGGTGGCGTCGGACAGCACCAGCGTCCCCGCCGCCCCGTCCGTCAGGTCCAGCGTCGCCCGCTGGGCGGCCGTGCTCCCGCCCGCCAGGGTCACGGTCCCCCCGATCGATCCGGTGCCGCCCAGGGACGCCCCGCCGCTCACGCTCACCGGCGAACTGCCGATCAACCCGGCGACCCACAGCTTCCCCTGGCTGACCGTGGTGGGGCCGGCGTAGGTGCTGACGCCGCTGAGGGCCATCGTCCCCGCGCCGGTCTTCGTCAGGCCGCCGTTGACGACCGGGATCGAGATATCGAGGTCGGTGGCGGCGGCGCCGTTGGTCACGTTGAACGCCCGGGTCCCACCGGAGAGGTCCACCAGGCCGGTGTTCGAGCCGCCGGCGCTGGTCCCGATCTTGGCCGTCGCCCCGGACAGGCCGGTGACCGTCACGTCGCCGTTCAGGGCGAGCTTCGCCGGCGTCGCGCCGCGGAAGAGCGTCACGGTGTCGAACGTCAGCGACGCGTTGCCGGCGGTGAAGGTCGTCGCCGGATCGACGTAGAGCGTGTGGACGCTCAGGCTCGCCCCGCCGGAGATCGAGACCGGCGCCGAGAACTGTGCCGACATCGGCGTGGATTCCGGCACCGGCACGTAGTTGATGGTCAGCGAGCCGCCGGTGATGTTCAGCGCCTCGCGGACGTAGAGTTTGCGGATGTTGTACGACCCCGAAGACAGGGTGATGGTGATGTTGGCGTTCGGGCGGTCGAGGATGACGGTGTCGTTCAGCCCGGTCGTCGGACCGGTCACCGCGACGCCGGGCAGCCGCGGCGTCGGCAGCGGGCCCGTCGCCGCGGGCGTCAGCTGGCCCGGCGAGGAGACCGGCACGATCGCCGGCTGGCCGCTGTTCCAGTTCGCCAGCGTGCCCCAGTCGCCGCTCGTGTCGTTCCACCAGACCGCGGGGATCAGTTGGTCCTTCAGGAATTCCAGGCCGCCCTGGGCGACGTCGAGGTCGAGGTTGCTGTTGCCGCCGTTAAAGCTGTTCAGCCGGCCGACGCTCGTGTACTGCCAGAAGGCCCAGGGGTGGGTCACGCCGTAGTCGTCCCACGGCCCGTAAATCTGGGTGAACGAGTCCTTTGGGTGGCCCGTCTGGACCGGAATGGAATTCGGGTCCGACTGGTTCGGCCAGCGGGCGCTCCAGAGGTAGGGATACGCCGGGTTGGCAAGGTTCGGCGGGTTGGCCGCCTGCTGCGCGAGCTGGCCGCGCACCGACGCCGACGCGTTGCCGAGGATGCCGTCGGCGTAATTGCCGTTGATGTAGATTGCCGGCCGGACCTGCATCACCTGGTAGATCCGGTTGGAAAAATCCAGCGCGAATTGCGCCATCTGGGCGTCGGTCCGGACGCCGTCGCCGGCCTCGAAGTCGTGGACCGGCGGCAGGTAACCCGGCCTCATGAACGCGCCGGCCATCTGGATGAAATGGTCGGCCTCGTCGGCCCCGGTGTTGGTGGTGACGTCCGGCCGCGAGAAGTGGTACGCGCCCGCGAACATGCCCGCGGTCGTGGCGCGGTTGATGTTCTGGATGAAGTTGGGGTCGTCGTACCGCTGGGAGAGGCTAAAGAAGGTGTCGTCGCTCGTCGGATAGCCGCCCTGGCGGTGGTCCTCGCCGGTCGTGCCGCCGCGGCTGGCGCGGATGAAGACGAACTGGCGGTTCTCGACGTTCCGGAGGTTGTTCCAGGTCGTTTGCGAGATGGTCCCCTGATAGACGGAGACGTCCAGCCCGAGCAGCCGGTTGCCGCTGCTTTGCGCGAGCCCTGTGCTGGTGACCGCCAACGTCATGGCGGCTGCGGCGGCATAAATCAACCGGCATCGTGTTCGGTGTGGTGAAGGCATGGAATTCTCTTACGACACGTTCAGCCCCGCGTCCACCGAGAGCGTGTAGCGTGGCGCGGCAATCCGAGCCGGCTGATCGAGCCGCCGCGGCGGCAATCGTGTCGTCGGCCAAGCCTTGGTTCTCGAAGGACCGGCCACGATTCTTCTAGACGATCGCGGCGGCTAACAGTCTAATGGCGGTGCCGCACGCTCGGCTTCGCGTCATCGTCTTGTGAAGCTGCCGCTGATTGCCCGGCGACCGGTGGCCGACCATGGCGCGGTCGCCCGCGGCGTGCCGTTCCGGGCCAGCACCGGCGGCATGTGCCCGTGCAATCGGATGATTAGAGAGGACAACGAGCCCATGCCTCGCGATCGCCCAATCATCTTCGCACTGCCGGCCGTCTTCGCCCTCGCGTGGCCACCCCCGCCGCTGTGCGCCCAGCCCCTGTACACCGCCCGGACGCTGGACAGCCAGATCCCGTCGGGCGACGGCGTCGTCGCCACCGCCGCGATATCCACCCCCGCCGGGGTCCAGATCGTCGGCGCCCGCCGGTTTCATAACGGGGGCGGCGACGCCACGCCGGCATTCTTTCCGACCGCGACGAGCAACGTCCAGCTGATGACCAACCCGCCCTCGGACTCGACCCAGGGCGTCATCTCGGCCGCGGCGTACGTCCCGTCGCTGGGGGTGCTCGACGCCGGCTCTTACGAGAAGGCCGTCGGCAGCACGCAGAGCACGCACCCCGTCGTCTGGACGGGCACGCCCAACTCCGGGGTGGATCTGGGCCAGCCTGCTCCCGCCAGCGACAGCGGCGTCTCCGCGGTGTCGGCCGCGCCGGTCGGGTTCCAAGCGGTGGGCGGGATGTACGTGAGCGGCGAGAAACAGGCCGTCATGTGGACCGGCCCCACCCTCCAGTCGCCGCAGATCGTCACGCTCCACAACCCTGCGACGATGTTCCAATCGCAGGCCAACGGCGCCTACACGTTCAACGGCGTGGCCAAGCAGGTCGGCTACTCGAACGACATACTGCCCGGCGGCCTGT
Organism: Gemmataceae bacterium; assembly: GCA_036406755.1. Classification (GTDB taxonomy): domain Bacteria; phylum Planctomycetota; class Planctomycetia; order Gemmatales; family Gemmataceae; genus DASXAN01. The sequence continues at coordinate 2,238 of DASXAN010001601.1, read as the reverse complement.
CGACCCAGCCGCGGGCCCGGGTCTGGTCGGGCACCGCCGCCAGCGCCGTCGACCTGACGCCCCCCGGCTACCTCTACGCCGCCATCACCGCCGGCAACGGCGACGGTCCGGTGGAGATCCTCTCCGGCCACCTCGGCCTGACGATCTCCGACCTGCGCCCGGCCGTCTGGAGGGGGACCGGCGGCGCGTTCCAGGTGCTGAACACGCCCCCGGGCCGCCCGGCGGGGTCGGTGTTCTACTCGTCGCAGACGAGCGGCGTGGGCCTGGTGGCCGTGAACGCGAACGAGGCCTCGCCCCACGCGGCCCTGTGGAACCTCCTGACCGGGGCCGTCACCGACCTGCACTCCTTTTTGCCGCCGGAGTTTCAGATCGCCGGCGCGGCGTCCACCGCCTTCTACGTGGACGCGGCCGGCAACGTGTACGGGCAGGCGACCATTTCGGAAGGCGGCGAGGTCGGCGTGCCGGTGGTCTGGCTGGCCGCCGTCCCGGAGCCGTCCACCCTGTCCCTGTCCGCGGCGGTCGCGCTGGCTGCCTGCGCCGTGCGGCGTGTGCGACGCAGGCGGTCGACTGGAATTGTTGCCCTGGCGGACCGGCGTTCGGAGGACTAGCGAGCGGCGGGCGGGGTACCCGCTAGCGGGTCGCCCCGCCGTCTTGGAAACCCGGCGGGGACAAGCCCCGCCGCTCGCCCGGGTGTCACGGATTCCGCCGCGGCGTGCCCGGGGCCTCGGTCCGTTCCACCCGCGCCCGGTTCCACCACTCGCCGGCCCGCTTCGGGTCGTACGCCGGGTTCGGCTGCGGCATCTGGGCGCACACCTCCTTCCGCCACGCCTTCACCTTCGCCCGTAGATCCGCCGCCTTCGCCGGCTCCGCCGCCGTCAGGTCCTTCGACTCGCCGACGTCGGCCGCCAGGTTGTACAGCTCGACCGCGCCGGTGTCGAAGAACTCGATCAGCTTCCAGTCGCCGGCCCGGACCGCGCCCGACGGCCGGCTGTGGTGGTAGTGCGGGTAGTGCCAGTACAGGGCGTCGCGCGCTAGGCTGGCGGCCGGGTCGCGGCACACCGGCCGCAGGCTGACCGCGTCCAGCGGCTGGTCTGGCGAGCGGGGTTGCGTCAGCGCCCCGAGGCCGGCGGCGTCGAGGAAGGTGGCGTAGAAGTCGCTGGAGAACGTCGGCGCGTCCGTGGTCGTGCCGGCCTTCGTGACGCCCGGCCAGCGGACGACCAGCGGCACCCGGATGCCGCCCTCGTACAGCGAGCCTTTTTCGTTCCGCAGCGGCTTGTTCGACGTGCCCGGCCAGCCGCCCGACTCCCGCTCCAGCCCGCCGTTGTCCGAGGCGAACACGACCAGCGTGTTCTCCGCTAGGCCGAGGCGGTCGAGCGCGTCGAGGATCGTGCCGGTGGCCGTGTCGAGTTCTTCCAGCAGCCCGGCGTAGAGTGGGTGGCACGGGTAGTCGGGCACCTTCGGCTTGGCCTCGTACTTGGCCTTCAGTGCCGGCGTCGTGTCCAGTGGGATGTGGACGGCGTGCGGGCTGACCTGGACGAAGAACGGCCGGTCCTTGTGGGCTTCGATGAACTTGACGGCCCGCTCGGCCTCGTACTCGCACGCCCGGCGGGGCTGCCTGCCCGGCGGCACCTGCCGGGCCGGCGGGACGCTGTGGCCGGGGATTTCCTGGGCCACCTCGTAGCCCTGGTCGGCGGGGCCGTAGCCGGGGCCGCCGAGGTGCCACTTGCCGAAGTAGGCGGTGGCGTAACCGGCGGATTTCAGCCGCTCGGCGATCGTGACAACCTCCAGCGGCAGGAACAGGGCTGGCGGCGGCTCGCACAGCTTCTCGAACGGCCGCCAGTGGCCGGGAATGTGGGCCGTCAGCCCGAACCGGGCCGGGTTCTGGCCGGACTGGATGGCCGCCCGGGTCGGCGAGCAGACGGGCATGGCGTAGGCGGCGGTGAACCGCAGCCCCTGGGCGGCGAGGCGGTCGATGCGGGGCGTCTCGTTGAACCGGTTGCCGTAGCAGCCGCAGTCGGCCCAGCCGAGGTCGTCGGCCAGGACGAGGACGACGTTCGGCGGGGCGGCCGGGGCGGGAGTGGTGAGGAGCGCAATAGTGACGACATACAGCGCGGAGTAGCGTGTCATGATTGGCCCACCGTGATGGGGTTCACCACCCCCACCCCGGTCTCGCAGACTCGACCGGGGCTTTAATTCAGCGCCCTGCCGGGCTCAAGACCGGACCATGTAGGGTGGGCC
>DASXAN010001600.1:0-5327 GCA_036406755.1 Gemmataceae bacterium | reverse complement strand
CGCTTGCGGCGATGCGAGCGAGCGCCCGCACAGCCGCAAGCGGCAGTTATGACACGACCGGCAGGCTGACCGCCTTCTTGCCGCGCCGCCGGCCCCGCTGCCCGCGGTTGCCGGATAGCAGCGTCAGCCCCATCTTCACCTTATCCCGGACCGTCTTCTGCGACAGGCAGGTAAACAGGCACAGCTTGTCGCACGCCACCGTCTCCGCCCGCCGCTCCTTGGCCACCTCGCCGTACCAGATCTCGCGGGCCGACTGCTTCCGGACGTTGCCGATCGGCGGGTAGAACCAGCACACCTCGACGTTCCCGTCCGGGCGGATGAAGTAGTTCCGCATCCCGACCCGGCACGGCATTGTCTCCGGCGGGGCCTTCTGCTCCCGGAAGTGCTCCGGCCAGACGCCCAGGATCAGTTCACTGTTCAGAATCGGGGCCCCGGCTTTCTTCATGGCCAGCAGCTTGTCCCGCACCTGGATCAGCTCCGGCATCTCGTCCTCGCCGATCCACAGCTCGTCGTAGGTTTCCTTCGTCCACCGGTCTACGGGCTGGAAGTTGACGGCCGTGGCCCCGAGCTGCTGCACCCACTCGACCATCTCCGGCAGGTGGCGGAAGTTCAGCTTGTGCACCACCGGCTTGATGATGACCGGGAAGTCCTGCTTCTGGGCGGCCCGCTCGGCGAGCAGCATCTGCAAGCCCTTGGTGATCCGCTCCAGGGAGCCGTCGATGCCGCGGGAGTAGTTGTGGACGTCGGCCCGGTGCGAGTCCATCGACATGTTGACGTTGAACGGCCGGGCGGCGACCGTCTGCTTGACGATCTTCTCGGTGAACGCCGAGCCGTTGGTGGTCACGCCCCAGTGGATGCCGTGGTCGTGACAGAACTTCAACAGGTCCACGAACCCCTTCTTGATGTACGGCTCGCCGCCGGAGTACTCGATGTGGAACGGGCCGACGAACTCCTTCAAGGAGAGCAGCGCCTTCTGCCACTCCTCGATGGTCATCTCCTCGCGGTATTCCTTGAGCCGCCAGTAGTCGCAGTAGCGGCACTTGTAGTTGCACCACTCGTTGACCATGCCGTAGACGACCACCGGGCGGGTGACGTCGGAGCGGGTGCGGAGGTAGAGTTCTTCGGCGAAGGCGTTGCGGACGTGCTTGAGGGCCAGCGACGCCAGGTTGGTCAGCTTCATGGACGGGGAATCTCCGGTCAGCGGCCGCGGGCGGCCTCAATAGGCAAGTCTAGGTCACGGAGCGGCTTCCGGCCGCCGTGACCGTGAGCCGCTTGCGGCTAGGCGGGCCGTTGCTCGCATAGCCGCAAGCGGCCTGAGAATAGTTCGGCGAGTTTTTCCGCCTCCCGGTCGATGGCGTGCCGCTCGGCGACGCGGGCCGCCCCGGCCTTGCCCATCGCCGCTAAGCGCTCAACGGGAGCGCAGAGCAATTCCCGGACCGCCGCCGCCAGCTCTTCGACGTTCCCGGCCGGTACCAGCCAGCCGTGGACGCCGTCCCGGACCAGCTCCGGGATGCCGGCCACGAACGTGCTGACGACCGGCCGGCCCAGGGCGAGCGCCTCCATCAGCACGACCGGCAATCCCTCGGCAAAGCTTGGCAGAACCAGCCCGCGGGCGGCGTCGATCTCCCGCCGCACGTCGGCCCCGCTCAGCCAGCCGGTGATCCGCACCCGCCCTGTCAGCTGGAGGCGGCCGATCTCGGCTTCGAGCGTCGGCCGCAACGGCCCGTCGCCGGCCAGGACGGCCTCGAACGCCACGCCCTCGGCCGCCAGCTGGGCCAGGGCTTGCAGGAGGAGCAACTGCCCCTTCTGTTCCGCCAGCCGGCCGACGCACACCAGCCGCGGGGCGGCCGGCACCGGCACGGAGTCGGCCCCGAGGAAGCTGGCATCCAGCCCGCAGTGGACGACGCGGATTTTGCCCCAGTCCTGCGGGTCGGCCCAGCGGTACAGCTGGCTGCGGCCGTAGGAACTCACCGCGACGGCGAACGCCGAGCCTGCGACCTTCTCGCCGAGCGAGTCGGCCTGCGGGCGGTCGAACTCGTCGGGGCCGTGGACGGTGAAGCTGTACGGCGGCCCGCCGAGGGTGCGGGCGAGCAGGGCGATGGTGGTGGCGTTGGTACCGAAGTGGGCGTGCAGGTGGCTCACGCCGCGGTCGCGCATCAGCCGCAGGAGCAGGCAGGCCTCGGCGATGTAGATCAGGTGCTTGACCACGCCGCGCTCCGACCGCCGGCCGAGCCGCACCGCCGTCCGCAGTGCCCGCACGAAGCGGACCGGGTGGCGGACGGCGGCCGTGGTCGTGGCGGCGATCAGCTTTGCGGGACCGGCGGCGACGAGGGCGGTGGTGCGGCCGGCCTCGGCGACGTCGGCCGGATCGACGAGGCCGTGGGCCGGGCGGGTGCTGAACCGCTCGACGGTCAGCCCGAGCCGCTCCAGGGCGGCGATCTCGCGGCGGATGAAGGAGTGGCTGCCGTGCGGGTAGTACGGCGCCAGGTACGCGACGATCATTGGTTTTCATTCTTGCCGCTTGCGGCTATGCGAGCGCTCGCATAGCCGCAAGCGGCTACTTAACCCACTCCGCCGCCGGCCGCTCGACGCCCTCGCGGAGCAGCGCCGCCCGGTCCGTCACCGGCTGCCAGCCGAGCCGCCGCTTCGCCTTCGCGCAGTCGAACCGCGCGTACTGGCCGCGGGCCTTCCAGTCGCGGTAGCTCGGCCGCCGCCGGCCCGGGTGCCGCACCAGCACCTTCACCACGTATTTGAACAGGTCCGCCAGGTAATAGCGCACCGCCGACCGCGGCCGGACGTCGATCCACGCCCCGGTCGCCTTCGCCAGCGCTTCCACGTACTCGCGGGCCGTGATGTCGGTCTCGGCCACGAGGTTGAACACCTCGCCCTCGATCCCCTCGACCTCGGCGGCCCGGGCCAGGGCGCGGGCGACGTCGTCCACAAGCACCAGCGGCAGCGGGTTGGTCCCGCGGCCCCACAGGCGGCAGACGTACGGCCCCGGCCACCACGCCACGCCCCAGTGGAACGGGCTGGTGCCTGGGCCGACCACGACCCCGGGCCGCAGGATGACGACGGGGAGTTTCTTGGTCGCGTGCAGTTCCAGCAGCCGCCGCTCGGCCTCGGCCTTGACCCGGGCGTACGGGTTGCGGCGGTGGCTGCGGGGGTCCAGCGGCGTGGCGTCGTCGATGACCCGCGCTCGGCTGGTGTCGAGCGAGTCGATCGTGCCAGTGTAGACGAGCCGGCGGACGCCGTGTTTCAGACACGCGGCGGCGACGTTTTCCGTCGGTTGCAGGTCGGTGCGGGCGAAGTCGTCGTAAGTCTTTCCGGTGCCGCGGGCGAGGTGGAACACGTCGCGGACGCCAGCCAGCGCTTGATCGAGCGCGGCCGGGTCGGCGAGGTCGCCGCGAACGACGTCGAGCGGCAGGTCGCGGAGGGATTTCGGCAGCCCGGCCGGGTCGCGGACGAGCAGGCGGACGGACCGGCCGGCGTCCGCGAGGCGGCGGACGAGGGACTGCCCGATGAACCCGGTGCCGCCGAGGACGAGGGCGATGTCGGTTAGCCGCGACCCGCCGACACACGTCCGCCACCCGCGCCGCAAACTCGGCACTCAACCGCTCGTCAACGGGCGCCGGCAGCCCCGCGTAGAACGCCGCCAGCGCCCGGGCGATGCTCGTCCCGAACAGGCTGCCCCGCCGCGACAGCTTGAGCTTCGCCAGCACGTACCGCCCGAACCTTGCCCGCGCCTGCCGCACCAGCGCCCGGCCCTCCGCCACCGTACCGGCGTAGCGGTCCAGATCATCCTGGCCGGACGCGCCGCCGCGGCGCAGGACGTAAGTGCCGCGCTCCAGGTCGGCCGTCGCGCTACCGGCCGAGCCGCAGACGTGGATCGTATGCTCCGCCAGCCCGGCCTCGAAGGAGAAGTTCAGGTCAACGGCCGTCTCGCCGGCGTGCGCCCGCACCCGCCAGCGGCGGAAGAACGGCCCGCCGGTCGGCAGCTCGGTCACCCGGTCGGCCTCGGCCGTCAGCCGGTCCGGGTCGCCGACGAGATCAAGCAAGTGGGCGGCCGAGTGCGGGCCGACCTCGAGCATCACGTTCGCCGGGTCGCGGAACAGCCAGCCGCCGAACGGCCCGCCGCGGACCTGGCCCAGCTCCTTGAACCAGTTGACCGTCACGTGGTCGAGCCGGCCGAGCTTGCCGGCCCGCACGTCGGCGCGGAGTTGCTCGTAGACCGGGGCGAACAGGAAATTGTGCCCGACGGCGACGGCCCGCCCCTGTTGCCGGGCCAGCTCGCCCAGCGACCGGCACTCGTCGGCCGTCAGGGCCATCGGCTTTTCGATGAACACGTGGACGCCGGCCCGCAGGATTTGCTCGGCCGCGGCGGCGTGGTGCTCCGGCGGCAACAGGACGTGGACAACGTCCGGCTTCGCCTCGGCGAGCAGGGTCGCGAGGTCGGTGAACGTCTGCGGGATGCGGTAGCGGTCGGCGAGGCGGCGGGCCCGGCCGGCGTCGCGGTCGCAGGCGGCGACGACCCGCGCGCCGCGGACGCCGCGCAACGCCTGGCAGTGCCAGTCGGCGATGTAGCCGGCGCCGAGGATCGCGACGGAAAATGGCATCACTTGTACTCGATCAGCCGCACCGGGCCGCGGTGCAGGGCGTGCTTCACGATCCCGACCAGGTGCGGGAACTTCGACAGCGTACACGCCGCCGCGTACGCCGCCGCGTCCCGGGCCGGCACGCCGCGGCCCCGGACGTACCGGTAGAACCGCACGAACGACAGCGGGTACAGGAGCAACCCCAGCAGGCTCCAGCCGCCGGTCGGCCACGCCAGGAGCGCGACCGCCGCCGGCAGCACGCCGGCCCACAGCACCGCCCGCCGCCGCTCGTGGACGAAGTGCCGCTCCGGCGGCCGGCCGTGCAGCGCCGCGCCCTGGGCGTATGCCCACCCGCACCGCACCGCCCGCGTCCACCACTGGCCGAACCGCGTCATCGCCGCGTCGTGCCAGCCCATGTCGGCGGCGATGCGGAGGATCGCCCACCCGGCACGCCGCAGCCTCAGGCACAGCTCGTCATCCTCGGCCGCCAGCACCGCCGGGTCGAACCCGCCGACCTGCCGCACGGCGGCCGTCCGCATCAGGGCGACGCCGCCGCACGCCTTCGCCTCGCCGACCGGGGCGGCGTTCCACTCGATGTCGCACAGCCGGTTGTAGACCGACGCCTCCGGGTGCCGCTCCCGCAGCCGGCCGAACACCGCCGCCGCCTTCGGGTTGTCCCGGAGGGCTGCGGTCGCCGCGTCGAGCCAGCCGGGGGCCAGCTCACAGTCGCCGTCC
>DASXAN010001599.1:0-3177 GCA_036406755.1 Gemmataceae bacterium | reverse complement strand
CGCTTGCGGCGATGCGGGCGGTTGCTCGCATCGCCGCAAGCGGCTAAGCCGCGGCTTGTGACTTCCCATCCCCACCCTACAATAGAAGCGATTCCCCGAGACACCGGTCCCACGCCCCCGACGAAAGGCGCTCACCATGTCCCCGTTCCTCCTGGCCGCCGACCCCAAGCTGCCCGGCGGCGACGGCCCGCTGCTCAACAACACCGTCTGGCTCGTCATCGGCGGCATCGTCGTCTTCGTCGGTTTCATCATGATCCTGCTGCTGCTCGGGTTCATCCGGCTCTGGATCCAGAGCCTGCTGACCGGGGCCAAGATCGGCATCCTCGACCTCGTCGGGATGAAGCTGCGGAACGTCGATTACGCCATGATCGTCCGCCAAAAGATCGCGCTGGTGCAGGCCGGGGTGAAGGTGAACACGGAGGACCTGGAGGCCCACTACCTGGCCCGGGGCAACGTGCCCAAGACGGCGACCGCGGTGATCGCCGCCCACAAGGCCGGCATGGACCTGAAGTGGTCCACGGCCGCCGCCATCGACCTGGCCGGCCGCGACATCCTCGACGCCGTCAAGACCAGCGTCAACCCGAAGGTGATCGACTGCCCGGACCCGTCCAAGGGCCGGCAGTTCCTCGACGCCGTCTGCCGCAACGGCATCCAGCTGCGGGCCAAGGCCCGCGTCACCGTGCGGACCAAGCTCGAACGGCTCGTCGGCGGCGCCACCGAGGAGACGATCATCGCCCGCGTCGGCGAGGGGATCGTCAAGGCGATCGGGTCGGCCCATGACCACAAGGAGGTGCTGGCCAACCCGAACACCATCACCCAGACGGTGCTGCACAGCTCCCTCGACTCGCAGACCGCCTTCGAGATCGTCTCCGTAGACATGGCCGACATTGAGGTCGGCGAGAACATCGGGGCCAAGCTCCAGGCCGACCAGGCGGCCGCCGACCTGCGAGTGGCCCAGGCCGAGGCGGAGAAGCGGCGGGCGATGGCCGTGGCCCGGGAGCAGGAGATGCGGGCCGCGGTGGAGGAGAACCGGGCCAAGGTGGTCGAGGCCGAGGCCCAGGTGCCGCAGGCGATGTCGGAAGCGTTCCGCTCCGGCCGGCTCGGGGTCATGGACTACTACAACATGAAGAACCTCGTCTCCGACACGGAGATGCGGAACTCGATCGCCGGCATCCGGGGCAGCGAGCGGAACGTCAACGACCGGCCGGTCACGGGGTGAGACATGCGCGGCGGCGAATGGATCGTCCCGGTCGTGGTGCTGATCGTTTGGCTGGTCAGCACCATCCTTAAGAGCCGGGAGCAAGACGAGCCGGTGCGGCCGCGGCGGCCGGGCGGCGGCGACGGCCGCAAGCCGTCCAGCGACATTGACAAGTTTCTGCAGGAGATCGACCGGCTGCGGCGAAAGTCGGCCGACGAGAATCCGGCGCGCCCGGCGCCGGCGAGACCGCGGCCGGTGGTCGCCGCCCCGCCGCCAGTGCCGCGGGTGCGAGCCGCACGGCCGGTGCGGCTCCAGCCGGCGGTCGAGGCGGTGGTGGTCGAGGCGGTGCCGGCGGTGACGGCGGCGCCCATCGCGCCGCGGTCGGAGTTCGTCGCCCCGCCACCGGCACCGGCGAAGCCGCGCGTGGCGCAGGTGTCGACCGTGGAACAGCGGTCGTCGCCGGCCGTGACGGCGGCGCTGCACCTGCTGCGGTCGCCGCGGACGCTGGCGGCGGCGGTTGTGCTAGAGGAAGTGCTGGGGCCGCCGAAGTCTAAACGGAGGTAGATCAAGCCAAACCAGGAGGGTCGTAGGATGGGTCTTTTCTCAAGGACGCAACCCGCGAGAAAACCGGGCGTTCCGAGGAACGTGTACTGCTCATTTTGCCGGAAGAGCCACATGGAGGTCGGACCATTCGTGGAAGGACCGGGCGACGTCTACATCTGCCGCCGATGCACGGACCTCTGTCTGAACATCTTCGAGACAGAAAAGCAACGGCGGGACGCTGAGGCTGCCAGCTAACTGGCGATCAATGCGCTCGTGGTGATTTGGGCACATCACTCGTATCTCAGCGCGTTGATCGGGTCCAGCCGCGACGCCTTCCACGCCGGGTAGAACCCGAACGTCACCCCCACCGCCGCCGACACCACGAACGCCAGTACCACCGCCCCCGGCGGCACCACCACCGGCCAGTCCAGCGCCGCCCCCAGCGCGAACGCCCCGCCCAACCCCAGCGTCACGCCGATCAGCCCGCCCAGTAGCGCCAGGAACACCGCCTCGCCCAAGAACTGCAACAGCACGTCGGCAGGCTTGGCCCCGACGGCCATCCGCAGGCCGATCTCCCGCGTCCGCTCGGTCACGGCCACGAGCATGATGTTCATCACGCCGACGCCGCCGACCAGCAGCGACACCGACGCGATCACTGCCGACAGTCCCTGGAGCGTGGCCGTCACCATGACCGCCAGTTCGGCCAGCTCCTGCACGCTGGACACGTCAAAGTCGGCCGGGGCGTCGGGCTTGAGCCGATGCCGCTGCCGCAGCACCCGCTCGATCTCCGCCTCTGCCCGCGGCAACAGCGCTTCGTCCCGGGCCGCGGCCACGATCAGGTTCACCTTCTCCTCACCGGCCAGGCGGTGTTGCAGCGTCGTGATCGGCACGAACACCTGGTCGTCCTGGTCAGCCCCGGTCGCCGACCGGCCCTTCGGCACGGTCACGCCGATGACGCGGAACATCGTCCGGTCGATGCGGAGCGACTGGCCGACCGGGTTGGGCACGTCCGGGAAGAGCTTCTTGCGGGCCGTCTCACCGAGCAGGCAGACCGCGGCCCGGCGGCGCATGTCCTCGGCCGTGTAGAACCGGCCGACGGCCACTTCCCAGGAGCGGATCGCCTGAATCTCCGGCGTCGAGCCGACGACCGCGGCTGGGGCCTGGGCATACCGGGACGCGGCGACCCGCTGCGTCACCTGCACCTCGGCGACGCCGACGAGCAGCGGGCCGACCTGGCGGCGCAGCGCATCCGCGTCGCCGGTGGTGAGCGGGACGAAGTCGGCGACGGCCATCTGGTTGGTGCGGCTGCCGGCCCGGACGATGATGATCGACTTGCCGATGGATGCCAGCCGGTCGTCGAGCTTGTGGCGGGCGCCCTCCCCCGCCGACACCAGGGCGATGACCGCCCCGACGCCGATGATGACGCCCAGCATGGT
>DASXAN010001598.1:0-6351 GCA_036406755.1 Gemmataceae bacterium | reverse complement strand
CGGGGGGGGCGGGATTCGTTGGAATGGGAGAAACCCAGCTTATTCTGCGCAGCCTCTTCAGGCCATGCAAGCAGGAGGGGCGACGCCGATTCAATGTCACAGGTCATGTGGCCACTATAGGCCGCACGCACACCCCCACCGACACCGACCCGCGGGATTGGTTTGCTGCAATCCGGTCTGGTACTCTACCGCTTCAGCGGCCACGCCGAGTAGTCGATCCGGTGCCCGCCGTCGGCAGTGAGCACCACGTCCCGCGGGCGGGCCGGGTCGGCCGGCAGCGGGGCTGTCAGGCAGTCGGTGCCGTCCAGGTACACCTCCAGGATCGACCGGTCGAGGAACGCCCGCAGCCGATACCTGTCCGCCGCCGGCCGGGGCGGCAGCTTCGCCGTGACGCCGCCGGCCGTCAGCGTGCCGGCGGCCAGGTCCACCACCGCCAGCGGCTCGACCGCCTGCGTGCCCCGGTCGCGGAGGCTCAGCCCGAACCGCTTGCTCGCCGCCGGCCACACCGTCAGGTCGATCTCCCAGCCGTCCGCCGGCTGGAGCGGTAGCGGGTACGAGCCGGGGCCGTCGCCGCCGCCGCTCTGCGTCGTCCGCGGCCCCCGCAGCTTCGCCAGCTCCGCCGCCGGCTCGATGTGCAGCCGGCCGTCCAGGCCGAGCGTCAGCACCCGCGGCAGCGTCAGGCAGCCGTTCCAGCCGTCGCCCTTGACCCGGGCCCAGCCCCACAACAGCCGCCGGCCGTCGGGGGCGACCATCGACGTCGGGGCATAGAACGTGCCCGAGTGGTCGAGCGTGCCGTGGTGCTCGGGGACGAACCGGTAGTCCTTCGTTAGCGTGCCGGTGTAATACCGCACCGGGCCGTGCGGCGAGTAGATCAGCACCCACTTGTCGCCGAGCTTGAAGAAGTTCGGGCACTCCCAGTTCTTCTCCGTTCCCTCCATGAGCGCGTTCAGGAACCGCCAGGTCACCAGGTCCTTCGACGTGTAGATGAGGGCGCAGCCGCGGCCGCCGGCGCGGTGGCCGCCGAGGACGGCGTACCAGTCGGCCCCGTCCTTCCACACGAACGGGTCCCGCCAGTCCTTGACCTGCAAGTCGCCGTGCAGGGCCAGGGTCATGACCGGATTGGCCGGGTGTTTCCGCCACGTCCGCATGCCGTCGGTGCTGGTGGCCAGCCACTGCACAGCACCGTCCGCGGCCGGCGTCTTCGGGCCGATGCTGGTGTAGACGATGGTCGGCGTGCCGCCGTCGTTGACGCAGCAGCCGGAGAAGCAGTGCTCCTCGCCGCGGTCGGCGGACGGGGCGATGGCGATCGGCCAGTGGTCCCAGTGGACGAGGTCGCCGCTGACGGCGTGGCCCCAGTGCATGTGGCCCCACTCGGTGCCGTACGGGTTGTGCTGGTAGAACAGGTGGTACTTGCCGCCGAAGAAGATCGGCCCGTTCGGGTCGTTCATCCACCGGGCCGGGGCGAGGAAGTGGTACGCCGGGCGGCGGGGGTCGCGCTCGGCCCGCGGCCGGGCGGCGGCGTCGGCGGCGTCGGCCCGGGCGACGGCCTGGCGGTGCAGGTCGTCGGAGGACGGCGGGTCGGCGGCCAGGGCGGCTGTGGTTACGGCGGCGAGGAAGGCGGCAAGGCGGCGGAGGGTCATCGGTGGGACTCCGGGCGCGTCGTTTCTTGTAGGGTGGGTCGAGTCTTCGAGGCCCACCGATACGGAGGCTGTCTCGGAGTCGGTGGGCCTCGGTCGCTCCGCTCGCTCGACCCACCCTACAAGACGGAGCCGCCTTTTCACTTCGCCACCCGCACCTGGGCGTACCGGACCACCCGGCCCCGCCACCGGTAGCCGCGGCGGACCTCCTCCACCACCATCCCCGGCGGCCGGCCTGCGTCCGCCACCGCCTCGACGGCCTCCATCGCCTCCGGGTCGAACGGCCGGCCGACGCTCTCCACCGCCTCCAGCCCGACCTCCCGCATTAACCGCTCGACCCGAGCCTCGCTCATCCGCAAGCCGGTGACGGCGGCGGCGAGGCGGTCGGCCGTGGTCGTGTCGGGCCGGCGGCCGGACAGTCGTTGCCACAGCGACGGCGCGGCCGGAGGTACAATGCCCTCCCGCAGCCGGTCGAGCTCGGCCGTCGTCCGGGTCAGCGCGTCGTACGCCTCGGCCACGGCCTGCACCAGCGGCCGGGCGGCGTCGTCACCGTTCGCGGCGGGCGGCGGTTGCCGGAGCGCGTCGAGCGCCTGGGCCAGCTGCTCCGACTGTGCCCGCGTCGCCTTCGTTTGCAGGTTGACCTCGTGCCGCAGCGCCGTGAACGCCGCGACCACCGTCGCAAGATCGACGTCACTTAGCCCCCCGTGAGTCACGGGGGGCAAACTGGGCTCGTCCGGCGTCGCGGCCAGGTCCTCCAGCCAGCGGCGGAAGTCGGCCAGGACCGCGTCGATGGCGGCGGGGGTACCCAGCGAAGCTGGGTCCCTTAGCGGGCCCGGTGGGCGGCCAGCAGCTCCGCCAGCGTCACCCGGCGGCGTCGGGTCCGGCATACGGCCTCCTCGATCAGCCCGTCGATACTGGCCCCGCGGCCGGCGTCGAACAGCCGGTGCCGCAGCCGGGCGTCCCGATCCCGCACCCGCTCGTAGGCCGCCCGCACCGCGGCGAACCGGCCGGCCGCCTGCTCCGGCGGCCAGCGGCGGACCAGCTCCAGGTAGCGGGCGCGGACGGCCGCGTCATCGGCGTCGGGGGGCAAGCCCAGGACTTGGTAGGGGTCGGTCATTTGTTTGGTTTCAACCCACCCGCTGCTACGGGTGGGCTTGGCGGATTTAGTCCTCGTTGAACATGTCGAACAGCTCCTGGAACATGTGCACCACCGGGGCGGTCGTCGCCAGCCGCCGCTGGGCCTCGTCCACGTCGCGGAGCAGTCGGCGCACGGCGTCGTCCGGCGGGGCCACTTCCGCCAGCCGGCGGGCCTTCTCCAACAGCGGCTCGACCTTCCACGCCGCGGGGCCGTATGCCGCGTTCTGGCCGAGGTGGTAGACGGCCTCGAAGTACGGGAAGAACGGATTGCGGGGGAACCGCTTCTGCCCGCGGACGGCCGCCGCCTTCAGCGGCCGGCCCCAGCCCAGGTCGCGGAACCGCTCGCACAGTCGCACGAGGTCGGCCTCACCGGGGTCCGCTGCGGCCGCCGCCTCCGCGAACGCCTGCACCCGCTTCTCGTGCCCCTTCCGGCCGAGGTAGGTGCCGTGGCGGGACTGGTCGTGATACACCGCCAGCACGGCCGCGGCCGACGGGCCGGTCGGCGGCGCGGCCAGGGCGGTGGCCAGGGCGGCGTCGAACCGCTGTTTCAGTGAGCGCGGCAGCTTCAGCCGGGCGGCCTCGGCGGCGAGCGCGTACGCCGCGGCGGCCGGGGCCGCGGCCGTCGCCTGCCGCACTCGCTCCTCCGCGGCGTCGGCGCCCCCCCTCTTGAACGCAATTGCCGCGGCGTGGGCGAGCAAGCCGACATCGGGCCGGCCGTCGCAGAGTTGCAGCGCTTCGCCCAGGTCGGCGGCGGCGGCGGCGAGGTCACCGGACGCGGCGAGGGTTCGTGCCCGCGCCCGGTGGGCGTCGGCCAGCCGACCGCGGAGGCGGCGGTCGAGCGGGTTGGCGGCCAGTGCCCGGCGGGCGTAGTCGATCGCCCCGGCGACGTCCCCCTTCGCCTGGCACAGCCCGGCCAGTGCCTCCAGCGTCGGCCCGTGGTCGGGGAACTTCGCCAGCAGCCGCTTGCCGGCCGCGAGCGCGGGGGCCGGCTTGCCCCGCTCCCGCAGCAGCTCGAACAACCGCTCGTGTGGCTCCAGCAGGTCGGGGGCCAGCTCGGTCGCCTTGCGGTAACAGGCCTCGGCGTTCGGTTGCAATCGGCGGCCGGAGGCGGCGGCGTCGACGGCGTTGCGGCCCATCCGGCACCAGACCAGCGCCCGGGCGTGGCCGCGGTCGGCCGGCGGCCACGCCGGGGTGTCCGCGACTGACTCGGCGAACTGCTGCCAGTGCTTGTGGGCGGCGGCCCAGGCGTGGCGGTCCTCCGCGGCCAGGGCTTCGAGCCGGGCCAGCGCCGGGTCGTCGGCGGGAGCGCCGAACAGGCGGCGGTAGCGGGCCACGTCCTCCGGCCGGCCGTGACTGACGATCGTGGCCCGGAAGCACTCGGCGAGCCGGCCGGCGGGGCACCCGGCGGAGCCGGGTCGCTGCGGCAGGTCCCGCCGCAGGTCCGGGAGCACGGCCTCGGCCTGGCGGAAGGCGTCGGCCAGCCGGCCGCGGGCGAGCAGCCCCTGCAGCGCCCGCAGCCCCGGTACCGGCCCGCCGACGAGCCGGTCGCCCTGCCGCTGCAACGTCGCCTGGGCGGCCGGCGGGTGGGCGGCCCGGTAGGCCGGGTCGAGAGCGAATCGCAGCGGGGCGGCCAGGCGGGCGGCGAGCCGATCCGGGGCGAGGCGGGACCAGTTGTCGAGCGCCCGGCCGTCGTCGCCGGCGGCGTAGGCGATCAGCCCGCGGAGGAGCAGCTTCCAGTCGAGGAACGGCGACGACAGGCCGACCGCCTGGAGCGCCCCGCGGGCCGCGTCGTCGTCGCCAGCCTCGTAACGGGCGAACGCGGTGCGGACGGCGTCGAACGTCGGGCGGAGCGGGGCCGGCAATCGGTCGCGGGCACCTGGGCCGAGTTCCATCGCGGCGTCGGCGGCGCGGGCCGGGTCGTCGGCGGCCAACGCAGCGCGGAGCCGGTCCGTGGCCGAGAGCGGCGCGGCGACGGGGGCGCGGCGGCGGGTCGGCACGGCAGCTCCGCGGGTCGGGGGGGCGGGCGGGTTGTACTATAGCGGATATTGGAACGACGGTCACTGATCGTGACACGGTGGCAAGGTGACACGGTGACAGGGTGACCGGCGGGGTCTGTGTCACCTTGTCACCGTGTCACCTTGCCACCGTGTCATCACACCAATGCCCCGCGAACTGATTCTCCTCTCCCCGTACACCCCGCCGACGCAGCACGCCCTCATGCTCGGGGCCGAGGACACCGGCGGCTGGCTGAACGGTTGGGCCGCCTTGTGGCACCCGGCCGCCCTGGCCGGCGCCGCCGGCCCGCCGAAGTGGTCCTCCCCCTACGACCACGACACCCCGGCCGCCGGCCACCTGTACGCCACCCCCGAGTCGCCGCCGCTGTACCTGGCCGACGACTGGGCCGAGCACGTCCGCCACGCCGGGGCCGCCGCCTTCCGCGCCAACGCCGACCGGGCCGAGACCTTCGCCAGCCTCCGCGAAGCGCTGGCCCAACTCGGGGCCGATCTGGCGCCGTTCGACTGGCCCGACGAGCGGGTGCGGCCGTTCCTCGGCCTCGGCCTGGCGTACGCCACCATCGAGACGCTGTTCGACGCGATGGAGCACGAACACCTGCTCGACAAGGAAGGCTTTTGGAGCGACGTGCAAGCGGCATTGCGCGAACCGGACGCGGCGACGCAGCACTTGCAGGCCGCCGCGGCCAAGCTGCACTCCGCCCGCGACGTGCTCTACCCGGTCACCGTCCACCTGCTCGACTTCGCCCTGCTCGACGCCGAACAACCGACCGTGCCTCTGCCGGCCGCGTTCGCCTGCCGCTCGCCGCTGAACATCGTCGCCACCGGCGCGGCGCTCGAAGCGCTGGCCCGCGAGCAGCCGGAGCGGCTGGCCGGGTTGCGGGCGCGGGCCGCCGAGGGTGGGGACGAGCCGCTGTTGGAAGTCTGCGGCGGCACCGACTTCGACCGCGAGGACGAACTGCTGCCGGTCGAGTCGCAGCTGTGGAACCTGCGGCGCGGGCTGGAAGTCACGAAGCAACTCACCGGCACGGACGTGCAGACCTACGCCAGCCCGCGAGGGTCGTTCCACCCGCAGACGCCGACGCTGCTCCAGCAGGTCGGGCTAACGCGGGCGCTGTACCTGGCGTTCGGTGACGCCAAGCTGCCGGCCCACAAGGCGGTGGTCATCCAGTGGTCGGCCGCGGACGGCAAGCAGGTGGAGGCGTTCACCCGCGCCCCGCTGCCGGCCGACGACCCGCAGACGTACTTCCACCTGGCCCACCACCTGCACCAGACGATCATGCAGGACTCGGCCGCGACGCTGGCCCTGCTGCATCGCCCGGACAAGCCCGCGGCGCCGTTCTATGACGACTGGCTGGCGGTGACGGCGCTGGCCCCGGTGCTGGGGACGTGGACGACAGTCGGCCGCTACCTGCGGGACGGCGTGGTCGGCGAGTACGCCAGCCCGGCGAACGCGGACGAGTTCGCGATCGACGCGCTGGAGATGCGGTCCAATGCCGCGACGACTGCTCCCCCCTCTCCCTTTATGGGAGAGGGGGGCCGGGGGGGTGAGGGAAAACCTTCCT
>DASXAN010001597.1:0-5915 GCA_036406755.1 Gemmataceae bacterium | reverse complement strand
CCCGTGCCAGTTCCTGAGCGTCAAGGACGGAATCTTCGAGGTCCGGCGGGAGTCGCACCCGGAGCTGCCCGGGTACAGGTTCAAGGCGTTCGGCGTTCGGTAGCCGGAGGTCGTCCGATGTCACCATTACCGCTCCCGGACAAACTGACGTTGCCGGCCAGGCCGCCGCCCTTGTCAGCGTATGTCCGGCGGGTCCTGTCTCTGAAGCCGGTCGGCTACTGGCGGCTCGGCGAGCCGACCGGGCGGGTCGCCCACGACTCGTCCGGCGACGGGCCCGCCGGCGCCTACCACGGCGGCCCGACGCCGGGGACGCCCCGGTCCGGCTGGATACCCGCGGCCTGGGCAGTTTCTTGACCGGCGTGCTGGACGAGGTGGCGATCTACCCGCGGTGACTGACGGGCGGCGAAATCCGGAACAACTACCGCACGGCGATGACACGGCCGGCCCCGTTCCCGATTTTGCGGTAACAAGTCGGCCGCGAATGCGCCAAGGCGAACGGGTCCGAGCCGGCGGCCAAGCCGCCCTCGGGACACGCACGCCGCACGCTGGGAGGTGGGCCGTGGGACAGCTGGCGCACGACCTCGGGCCGGTGGGCCCGGAGTGGGAGTGGTTCCGGGACGAGCTCGCCCGGCGGCTGGCCGAGCCGGACGACCGCCTTGACGACCCCTATCTGATCGCGGAGATCGGGGCCGGGTGGGAAGAGATCGGCTTGCTGTCGCAGGCCGACTACATCAAGTTGCGGCGAATCTCCGCGGCGGTGCAACGGACCGGCGGTGTCATCTCGGATTCGGACCTGGACTGGTCGCTCGACGTCCTCACGGACTCGGCGCAGGCCGTCGTCCGCGCCCGCGTCATGGGCATGTTGGGTGCCGTGGGCACGGACGTGGCGCTGCCCGCCGCCCAGCGGGCCAAAATCGAGGCCGCGGTCGCCCCCTACGTCCATGGCCCGGAGGACCTGGACAGGCAATATGCCGCCTACGTCCTGCGGGAGCTGCGAACGCGCTAACGGCGGCGACAAGGCCCCGCCCGCCCGTCATGCGAGCACGGGCCGCAGCACGTGGCCGTGAACGTCCGTTAGTCGGCGGTCGATGCCGTTGTGGTAATACGTCAACTTTTCGTGGTTCAGGCCGAGCAGGTGCAGGATCGTGGCGTGCAGGTCGTAGATGGTGCACACTTCCTCGACGGCCTGATAGCCGAACTCGTCCGTGGCCCCGTAGGAGAAGCCGCGGCGGACGCCGGCCCCGGCCAGCCAGGCGGTGAACCCCTTCGGGTTGTGGTCCCGGCCGCTGGCCCCCTTCTGGAACGTCGGCATCCGGCCGAACTCGGTCACCCACACCACCAGCGTGTCGGCGAGCAGGCCGCGCCGCTTCAGGTCGCGGAGCAGGGCGGCGCACGGCCGGTCAAGGATCGGGGCGTGGATTTCGTACTGGCTCTTGAGCGTCCGGTGACCGTCCCAGTTGCCGACGCCCTCGCCCATGGCATAGCTGCCGTTGAACAGTTCGACGAATCGGACGCCGCGCTCCAGCAACCGGCGGGCGAGGATGCAATTGCGGGCGAACCCGGACCGGACCTTGTCGCCGTCGTCGGCCCCGTACTCGGCCAGGGTGCGGGCGTCCTCACCGGACAGCTCGGCGACCTCGGCGGCCCGCAGTTGCATCTTCGCGGCCAGCTCGTAGCCGGCGATGCGGGCGGCCAGCTCGGCGTCGCCGGGGTGGCGGGCGAGGTGGTCGTCGTTGAGCCGCTTGAGGAAGTCGCGGGTGGCTGCCTCGGTGTCGCCACTGACGCCGACCGGGCGGGCCAGGTGTGGGATCGGCTTGTCGGCGGAGAAGGCGGTGCCCTGGAAGACGGCCGGGAGGAAGCCGCTGGACCAATTGTTCGGTCCGGTCTGCGGGACGCCCCGCGGGTCGGGGATGGCGACGAACGCCGGCAGGTCGGCGCATTCGCTGCCGAGGGCGTAGCTGACCCAGGCGCCGGCGCTGGGGAAGCCGTCGAGCGTGAACCCGGTGCTCATCTGGTTCTCGGCCGGGCCGTGGGTGTTGCTCTTGGCCGTGAGCGAGTGGATGAAGCACATCTCGTCGGCGAGTTCGGCCAGGTGCGGCAGCAGGTCGGAGACCATCTTGCCGGACTGGCCGCGGGGCTTGAACGGCCACAGCGGGGCGGCGAGGTTGCCCTGGGCCCCCTGGAAGGTGATGAGCTTGTCGGCCCCCGGCAGCGGCTGGCCATGCCGCTTGACCAGTTCCGGCTTGTAGTCGAACGTGTCCACGTGGCTGACGGCGCCGGAGCAGAAGACGGCGAGTACCCGCTTCGCCTTGGTCGGGAAGTGCGGCGGCCGCGGAGCCAGGGGAGCTTCCGGGCGAATGACCGGGGCGGCGGCGAGGAGGCGCTGCTCGGACAGCAGACTCGTCAGCGCGACGCCGGCCAGGCCAGTGCCGGCGTGGGCCAGGAAGCCGCGGCGGTCGAGCAGCCGGCGGCCGGCGTTGGACGGGTGGTGGGCACGCATGGGTGATTCTCGCCAGTTGGCTGTCACGCGCCGCGGGGGTCGGCCGCCCGCTCCAGGGCCACTCGGTCCCACCGGCCGCGGTCGGCCGCCGCTTCGTACGTACTTTGCAAGAATTCGGACAGCACCGCGTCGGGCGATTTCGCCGTCCGCACGGCGTCGTATGGCAGAATGAACTCGCGGAGGTCAGGGTTGTACGAAGCCGCGGCGGGCCGGACGGCGGCCTCCTTGTAGCCGGCCGGTTCGGGATAGGCGTAGCTGTAGAAGGCCGGGGCCGGGAACCGGCCGTCGCCCGGCCAGAACCCGGCGCTACACACCTCGTGCGAGTAAGCCTCGCGGGCGACCCAGTCGGGCAGGTGCGGCACCCCGCCCGGGTGCGGCGGGGCCGGCCGGCCGGAGAACCGCGTCACCGCCAGGTCGAACGCCCCCCAGAAGAAGTGGACCGGGCTGCACTTCCCAAGGAAGCGGGCGCGGAACGCCGTGAACACCCGCTCGCAATCGACCAGCACCCGCCAGCACCGCTGGGCGGCGTCGCCGTCGTAGGCCGCGTGGGTTTCGTCTTCGGGGAACGGCGTCGCGTCCTCGAGTTCGTTTGGCCGCGCGACGATGGTCGTCTCGACCCCGAGGTCGCGGAGGGTCGCCACCAAGTCGCGGTAGAAGTCCGCCACCGATCGCGGCCGCAGGGCAAGCGAGAGTACACTGCCGTCGCTGGTGCGAACGGGTAGCTGGTGGTCGATGAAGTCGAAGTCGATCTGGAACGACTTGGTGCCACATGGCACGGGCCCCGTCGTCAGCCCGCGGGGGGTGACGTAAAGCGTGACGTGCCAGGAGTGGTTGATCCACGGCATGCGGGTGAGGCGGACCTTGCCGACGATTTGCGCCCACCGGTGAAGCGTCGCGTACGTGTCTCGCCACTGATCGAGCGGCAGGGCCGGCCACGCGCCGGGTTCCTGCTGCCGTTCGGAAGAGCGTTGCCCGGCCATGATGGTCTCCAACCGGGATTCAGTAGACGAAGACGAAGTCGTTGGCGTTGAGCATGGCCCGGCAGAACGCGGCCAGCCCGTGCTCGCGGACCAGCCGCACCGCCGCTTCGCTCTCGTCGGCCACCGGCTCGCGGCCGAACGCCAGCCGGAACCCGCGGCGGACCTGGGCGGCCGCATCATCGCCGGCCTCGCGCCGCAGCCGCTCCGCGAACATCTCCGCCTGCTGTACCACGAACGGGCTGTTGAGCAGGTTCAGGGCTTGCAGCGGCGTCGTCGAGCGGGTGCGGGCCGGGGCGATTTGGCCGCCGTCCGGGCAGTCGAACGCGCCGAACGTGTCGTCCGGCTGCATCCGCGGCCGATCCTGGTAGACCAGCCGCCGCCACTCGGCCGGGCCGAACGTCCGCTTGGGCGTGTACACCTTCACGTAGTTGTCATTCGGCTCGAACAGGTCGAACCCGGGTCCGCCCATGCGGCGGTCCAGCGCCCCGCTTATGGCCAGCATCGAATCATGGATCGCCTCGGCCTCCAGGCGTCGCGGTGGGTATCGCCATAACAGCCGATCCTGGGCGTCGGTGGCCAGTCCCCGCTGACTCGCTGCGGCCGATTGGCGGTAGGTCGCGGACAGCACGATCAGCCGGTGGACGTGCTTGAGGCTCCAGCCGTGACCGACGAACTCGGCGGCCAGCCAGTCGAGCAACTCCGGGTGCGATGGCCGGCCGCCGTGGCGGCCGAAGTCGCTGGGCGTGTCCACGATCCCCCGGCCAAAGTGGTAGTGCCAGAGGCGGTTGACCATGACCCGGGCCGGCAGCGGGTTGGCGGGGTCGGTCAGCCACCGGGCCAGGGCCAGGCGCCGGTCGCGGTCGGCGGCGTCGGCCGGCAGGTGCAGCGGCGGACCGACCGCCGTCAAGCCGGCCGGCGCGACCAGCTCCCGCTTTTGCATCGGGTCGCCGCGGTGCAGTCGGTGGGTCGGCCCCGGGGCGGTGAACGTGCCGAGGTACGCCATTGCCGGCTTCTCGGTCTCGCGCACCTTCCGCACCAGTTCGGCCCGCCGGGCGGCGAGCGGGTCGTCGCGCCTTGCCTTCGTCCCGAACGGTTGCCGGTCGTCGGACGACGCCACGACTTTCCATTCCCCCGGCTCGGCGGCGACCTCGATGCGGTAGCGGGTGGCGAGCCGGTCCGTGTACTGCTGCTCGCGGTCGCGGCCCCAGACGACGCGGCCGATGACGACCGGCTCGGGCAGTTCCAGTTGCACCCAGCCCTTGCCGTGCTCGTCGGAGATCCAGCTGCGGCCGTTGCCGTACCGGCCGTCGTTAATGTGCGCCAGTTTGTGCCGCTCGGACCCGGCGTAGTTGCCGGAGGAGGTCGCCTTGGTGCCGAGTGAGGCCGGGGCCACGTTCCGCCGTTCCGGCCCGGCGGTGAACACCTCCAGCTCGTCAATGCACGGCTCCAGGTTATTCGTGGCCAGGACGGTGAACCGCACGAACTTCGCCGTCACTGGCGCGAACCGCTCGACGTTGCGGCGGGCGTTCACCGGCGGGCGGCGCGGCTCGTGTGCGTCCGGCTCGGCCAGTGGCTCGGCGTCGTCCAACGCCCGCTCGACCTGGGCCAGCTCCCGCCGCAACCCCGCCAGCCTGGCGAGTCGCTCGCGCTTCTCGGCCGGCGACTCCACCGGCCGCTCGCCGTGCTGCACGCCGGCGAATACCGCCGTCAGGGCGTAGTAGTCGGTCTGACTGATCGGGTCGAACTTGTGGTTGTGGCAGCGGGCGCAGCCGACCGTCAGCCCGAGGAACGTACTGGCCGTCGTGCCGACCATGTCGTGCAGCTCGTCGGCCCGCTGTTGCATGGTCAGAACGACGTCGGGGCTTTTGACCTTGTCGTAGGCCCCGGCCACGAGGAAGCCGGTGGCCGCGTCCGCCCCAAGGGCGTCGCCGGCGACCTGTTCGGCCACGAACCGGTCGTAACATTTGTCCCCGTTCAGCGCCCCGATGACGTAGTCGCGGTACGGCCACGCGCGGGGCCGGTGCAGGTTCGTCTCGAACCCGTCGCTCTCGGCGAACCGCACCACGTCCAGCCAGTGGCGGGCCCACCGTTCGCCGTAGGCCGGCGACGCCAGGAGTCGGTCGGCCAGTCGCTCGTAGGCGTCCGGGTCCTGGTCGGCGACGAAGGCGGCGACCTCGTCCGGCGTCGGCGGCAGGCCGGTCAGGTCGAACGTCACCCGGCGGATGAGCGTGCGGCGGTCGGCCTCGGCGGCCGGTTGCAGGCCCGCGTGCTCCAGCCCGGCGAGGATGAACCGGTCGATCGGGCTGCGCGGCCAGTCGGCGCGGGTGACGGCCGGCGGCGACGGGCGACCGACGGGGCGGAGCGACCAGTGGACCTCGTCCGCGCCGTCTTTGTCGGGCCAGGATGCCCCCCGGTCGATCCACTTGCGGAGGCGG
>DASXAN010001596.1:0-1882 GCA_036406755.1 Gemmataceae bacterium | reverse complement strand
GTCAGCCGCCGGGTGGACCGGTAAGCCGCGGTGACCTGCGGGGCCACCCGGCGGCTGACGCCGCCGGTTCGCCGGCCGCTGACGCTCACGCAAGTCCGCCCGCCCTGGACGTTGCGTTAGTTGGAGAACGGCATTCGCCCGCCCCGGGGGCTTCGCATCCGCCCCCGGCTGGTGTACCATCGGAGCAGACCCCCGCCTTGCCGCGAGACCCACGCATGCCCCCGCCCGTGCCCCCGAACCCGCCGCCGCCGCGCAAACCGGCCCCGCCGCGGATGCCCACCCGCCTGGAGTCGGTGGACGAAATCCGCGCCGCCCTTCAGGCCCGTCAAGCCGGGCTGCCCATCGGCGCCGCCCCGGTGGATACCTTCGCCGCCCCGCCGCTGCCGCCGGCCGCCACCCAGCCGCCGGCCCCTCCGGTCGCTCCGGTCGCTCACGCTCCCGGCTCGCCCGCCGCCGTGCCGCTGTTTAAGCCGTCCCAACGGCCGCCGACCGCCCTCCTGCACGTGTTCGACGACGGGGCCGACGACGGCGAGATCATCCGCCTCCGGGCCGACCGGTTCGTCATCGGCCGGGCCGACGGCGACCTCGTCCTGCCGCACGACGGCCAGCTGTCCGGCCGGCACGCCGAGCTGGTCCGCCAGCGGGACGAGGAGGGCGGCTGGGTCTGGGTCCTGACCGACCTGGGCAGCACCAACGGCACGTTCGTCCGGGCCGGGTCGGCCGTCCTCAAGGACGGCCAGGAGTTCCTCGTCGGCCGCACCCGCTACCGGTTCGATTCCGGCGAGGGTGAGCCCGCCGCGCCAGCAAGGGCCCTTGCTGGCGCGGCGGGCTCACAGGGCTCACCCTCGCCCAAGGCCACCATCGCCTGGAACTCCAACGCCGGCCCGCTGCTCATGCCGTCGGTCGTCGAGCTGACGCCGGCCGGGCCGGGCGGCCGGACGCCGCTCACCAAGGCCGAGTACTGGATCGGGTCCGACCGCTCCGCCTGCGCGATCGTCCCGGCCGACGACCCGTTCGTCAGCCCCCGCCACGCCCGGCTCAGCAAGGACGCCAAGGGCCGGTGGCAGGTGGCCAACAACAAGTCCGCCAACGGCGTCTGGGTCCGCGTCGAGCAGATGGAGCTGGCCGGGTCGTGCCAGTTCCAGCTCGGCGAACAACGGTTCTCCCTCAAGGTGCCCTGACCATGAAGATTCGCCTGCACGTCCAGGACGGCCCGACCGGCTACGACTTCGAGCACCCCGGCCCGTCCGTCGCCGTCGGCCGCAACCCGGCCGGCGACCTCGTCCTCGAGCAGGAGGCCCCGGAGAGCGTCGTCTCCTGGGAGCACGCCCGCATCGATCTGTCGCCGCGCGAGGCCACGCTGACCGACCTCCGTTCGACCAACGGCACCTACCGCAACGGTGCCCCCGTCAGCGGCACGGTGCCGCTGTGGCCGCAGGACACCGTCCGCTTCGGCCAGACCGGGCCGACGCTGACGGTCCGGCTGATCGACCTGAACCCGGTGCCGGCCGCCAAGCCGGCCCCGCGGACGGCGACGACCGCCACCGCCCCGCCGCCGCCGTTGCCGGTCGCCGTCGCCGCCCCGCCGGTCAAGAAGGCGAAGGCCGGCAAGGCGGCGGCCCCGGTCGTCTCCGAGACGCGGGGCATCGCGCTCCAGGCGGTGCAGGAGCTGATGGAGCAGCAGGAGGAACTCCGCGCCCAGCACGACGCACACGCCCGGCAGCGGCGGGCGATCGCCGCGGTGGCCGTCGGCGCGCTGTTGCTGTTCCTGATCCTGGGCGGCGGCCTGCTGCAGTACACCGGCAAGATCGACGTGCTCGGCCGGCGGCAGGAACAGCTGGCCCAGAACCAGGAGGACACGAACAAGAATCTGGACGACCTC
>DASXAN010001595.1:0-2275 GCA_036406755.1 Gemmataceae bacterium | reverse complement strand
TCGCCGCCGGCATGTACTGGCGGGCGTTCGCCTCGATCGCCGCCACGCCGGGCACGTGGGCCGCCAGCCCGGCCGAGTGGATCAGCGACGCGCCGGGGCAGGTCAGGTCCTGCACGCACAGGAATAGCCCCATCGACTGCGCCGCGGCGGCCATCAACAGGGACTGGCTTTGCCCCTTGCACGCCTTGAGCGCGGCGCCGGTGTAACCCATCTCGCGGGCCAGGATCAGGCTTTCCAGGTCCAGCAATGATTCATCGATCACGACTGGCTTCAGCCTCGACGCCTCGTGCATCCTGTTCGCCCGGTCGGCCTTCAGGTCGCGCTTCGTCGGCTGTTCGATGTACTGGACGCGGTCGAACGCGGCCGGCGAGCTTTCGCGGACGCGGTGCAGGAAGTCGAGCAGGTAGCTGACGTGCGGGCACCGCTCGTTGAAGTCGAGCGAGTAATGCCACGCCGTCACGCCGCGGCGGGCTTGGGCTTCGGCCGCCACCCGTTCCACCGCCAGCACGCGGCCGACGTCCCAATCGAGGTCGTCGCCGTTGAGCTTGATCTTCAGGTGCGTCAGGCCGTTGAATGCGATCCATTCGGCCAGCATCTCCGGCAGGCCGTCGCCGATCGGCTGTTTCACGTCCGCGGCCGTCAGCGGGTCGAGGGCGCCGACGAGGTGATAGAGGGGCAGGGCCGGCACCGGGTCGCGGCGGACGAACTCGGACAGGTGCCGGCCGCGGAAGTCGGGGCCGAGGTAGTGACTCAGGTCGTGCGGCAGGAAGTCGGGTCCGTAGCAATGGTAGACGTTGCGGCCGTGGGCCTTGCCGTAGGCGTCGTGGATGGCCGCGTCGAACGCGCTGGCGACGACGAGCGTCGCCAATTTCGGGATCGGCTCCGATAGCCGCCGCTCAGCCGTCACCTCGTCGGCGGCGCGGTAATACGCCGGCTCCAGCATGTGGTTCAGGTCGATCGGGTGGCCGGCTTCGCGGCAATCGGCCGTAATGCGCGCGACTCGCTCGGCGACGGCGAGCATCGCCCCGAGCGTGTCGGCGTAGCCGAGTTGCTTGGACGGGAACGCCCAGACGTTGCCGAGCGGCATCGACCCGCCGCCGCGGACGGCCCGGCCGTCGGCCGTCCGGACGAGGACGTGCGCGTTCAGGATCGTCGCCCGGTCGAGGGCCACGCCGCCGAACTTGATCGGCGTGCGGTAGCGGTGGTCCTCGGTGTCGCAGGTGACTTCCGCGATGCGGACGGCGGTCGGCATGGTCGCCTCGGCGGGGTGGCCCGACGCGACCAGCATACCCGGAACCGCGGCCGCCGCCAACACGCCGGGCGGTCGGTTGGCCACACCGCCGCGACAGTGTAAGATCGTCGGCAGCGACCCGCCGCATCCCGCCCCTCGAGGTCACCCGCCATGTCCGAACCGATCACCCGCCGCTCGTTCACGCAATCCGCCCTCGCCGCCGGTGCCCTCGCCGCCCTGGCCCCGACCGCCCGCCCGGCCGGAGCGAATGATCGTGTCCGCGTCGGGTTCATCGGCGTCGGCAACCGCGGCGATCAGGTGCTCGACGGCTTTCTGACCCACCACGACGCGCAGGTGGTCGCCCTGGCCGACGTGTACGAGCCGTACCTGCCGGCCGCCAACAAGAAGGCCGGCGGAGAGTGCAAGCTCCTCCACGACTACCGGCAACTGCTCGACCTGAAAGACGTCGATGCGGTCGTGATCGCCACGCCGGACCACTGGCACGCGCTGATGTTCGTGGACGCCTGCCGGGCCGGCAAGGACGTGTACTGCGAGAAGCCGCTGAGCCTGACGATCGGCGAAGGGCGGAAAATGTGCCAGGTCGCCAAGGAGACGGGCCGGGTGACGCAGGTCGGATTGCACCGCCGGTCGGCCGGGTACGTCAAGGAGGCGGTCGAGCTACTCCGCGGCGGAACGATCGGGCGCATCACCGAGGCGAAGTGCTACCACCTGCGCAACGAATTTCCACTGGGCATCGGCAAGCCGCCGGACGGCCCGCCGCCGGCCGGGCTGGACTGGGACCGCTGGCTCGGCCCGGCCCCGAAGGTGGCCTACAACCCGAACCGCTGCCTGTACAAGTTCCGCTGGTTCTGGGACTACTCCGGCGGCCAGCTGACCAACTTCGGCACGCACTACCTGGATGTGATTCAGTGGGCCCTGGGCCAGGATGCGCCGAAGGGCGTCGCCGCGGCCGGCGGCAAGTTCGCCATCGACGACAACCGCGAAATCCCGGACACGCTGGAGGTGGTTTGGGAGTACGACCGC
>DASXAN010001594.1:0-1881 GCA_036406755.1 Gemmataceae bacterium | reverse complement strand
GCGATCCGCAGCGCCTGGAACGTGCGGGTGGCCGGGTCAATGCCGCCGGCCCGGCCCTTCGGCCGCGGCACGCACCGCCGAACCAGGTCGGCGAGTTGCCCGGTCGTCTCGATCGGCGTCTTCTCCCGGGCCTCGACGATCCGCCGGGCGATCCGCCGGCTGAACCGCTCCTCGCCGAATTGGTAAATCAGGTCGGCGAGGTCGCGCTCGGGCAACCGCCGCAGCAGATCGGCGGCCGTCTCGCCCCGCGTCGGGTCCATCCTCATATCGAGGGGGGCGTCGTGTTGGAAGCTGAGTCCGCGGGCCGGGTTGTCGAGCTGGTCGGACGAAACCCCGAGGTCCGCCAAAACCCCGTCAACGGCCTTAACCCCCTGGTCGCGCAGGGCGTCGGCGAGCTGGTCGAAGGCGGCGTGGATGAGCGTCACCGACAACCCGGCCAGCCACGGCCGGGCCAAGTCGAGCATGGCCGGATCCTGGTCCAGTCCGATCACCCGCCCGCCCGGCATGACGCGCTCGGCGATCAGCCGGGCGTGACCGCCGGCGCCGACGGTGCAATCGACGATCGTTTGGCCCGGTTGCGGGTCGAGCCAGTGCAGAACTTCGGCCGGCAGGACCGGGACGTGGCGGGCCATGGCGACGGGGCGACCGGCGACGGGCTGCGAAACTATACCCGCCGCGGCCGGAAAATCCAGTGAGGAGTGAGGAGTAAGGAGTGAGGAGTGGGAAAACCGGGCGGATTATCTCCTCACTCCTTGCTCCTCACTCCTCACCGCATTCGGCCCCGGTTCCCGAACCCGCCCGGGTGACGTAAGATGGAGGTAGTTCCGGCCGGTGGTGCCGCGGCGGACTGCGCCCGACCGCCCGCCCCGGCCGATACCGCCTCCTGGACCGACTCTCCCTCTCCCGGCGCCGGGCGGCGGCCCGGCGGGGCACCCGCTTGCGGGTCGCCGTCCTGCCAAGGAGGTCTGCATGCCCGGACCGACTCGCGGCCCCGGCCCGACAGCGGGGGGGGCCGTGATGCAGCCGCCGGCCGACCTGGCCACCGGCGACGAAACCTTACCGCTCGCCCGCGCCCTGGAGCTGCACCGCGTCCTGGTGCGGACCCGGGTGATGGAAGAGCGGTGCATCAAGATGTCGAAATCCGGGGAGGCCTTCTTCTGGGTGGGCGGCCCCGGCGAAGAGGCGTTCAACGCCTGCCTGGGGTTGCAAGTCCGCAAGGGGTTCGGCCCCGCCTTCGACTACCTCCACCTCCACTACCGCAACACCGCGTTGATGATCGCGATGGGCATGCCGGTGCTGGACCACGTCCGGCAGATGGCGATGGCCCGGACCGACCCGCACTCGATGGGCCGCAACTTCGTCTGCCACTACGCCAAGCGGGAGTGGAACGTCATCCCGGTCACGTCGGTGGTCGAGGTGCAGTATGCCATGGCCCCCGGCACGGCCCTGGTGCAGAAGCGGTTCGGCGGCGAGGGGGTGTCGATCGTCCTGGGCGGGGACGCGGGCACGGCCGAGGGCGACTTCGCCACCTGCATGATCTGGAGCACCCGCCCGGGCGACGAGCTGCCGGTGCTGATGGTGGTGACGAACAACGGCTGGGGCATCTCCACCCCGGTCGCGCAGCAGCACGGGGAGAAGCGGATCGTCGACCGCGGCCAGGCGTTCGGCATCCCGGGCGAGGTGGTGGACGGCAACGACGCGGTGGCCAGCTGGCACGCGGTCCGCCGGGCGCTGGCGTACTGCCGGTCGCAGCGGCGGCCGTACATGCTGGAGGCCCGGGTGAGCCGGCTGCACGGCCACTCGTCGTCCAGCGGGGCGGCCCGGGTGGAGGGCGAGGCGGACTGCCTCTACCAGCTAGAGCGGCGGCTGGTCGCCGCCGGG
>DASXAN010001593.1:0-2706 GCA_036406755.1 Gemmataceae bacterium | reverse complement strand
CCTGGGCCGTCCGGGTCAAGAACGTCGTCCGCCCCCGCGGGCTGCGGCGGCTCGGCCTGCCGTGCCTGCTGACCGGCAGCGGCATGGCGTTCCCGTGGCGGCTGCTCCGCGACGCCCCGCTGGCCACCGGTCACATTGTCGAGGACATGCGGCTCGGCATTGACCTGGCGATCGCCGGCCACCCGCCGCTGTTCGAGCCGGACGCGGCGGTCGGCGGCGAGCTGCCGGCCGCCCGTGGGGCCGCCCGCAGTCAGCGGACCCGCTGGGAGCACGGCCACCTCGGCACGCTCGTCCGGCAAGTGCCGCGGCTCATATTCGAAGCCGTGCGGCAACGGCGGGCGGATTTGGCCGGGCTGGCGCTGGAACTCGGCGTGCCGCCGCTGTCGGTACTCGGATTGCTGTGGTTGGCGGTCATGGTCGCCGCACTGACGCTGGCCGACTCGTGGCTGCCGGCCGGGCTCCTCTTGACTGCCGCGGCCGCCGCCGCTGTCGCCGGGCTGGCGGCGTGGGCGGCGTTCGGCCGGGCGGTGCTGCCGCCGGCCGCCCTGCTCGCCGTGCCGGGGTACGCCCTCGGCAAACTGCCGATCTACCTGGCCTACCTGGTGCGGCCCCAGCGGGCCTGGGTTCGCACGCCGCGGGACGTCCCGCCGGCCGGCCCGCCGGGGGAGGTCGCCCAGTGACCACCGCCGTGCAGGCCCCGACCTACCCGCTGACTCCCCTGCAGGAGGGCATGCTGTTCCACAGCCGGCTCGCCCCCGGGGCCGGCGTGTACGTGCAGCAGATGGTGGTCACCCTGCCCGAGCCGGTGGACGCCGACGCCCTCCGCCGGGCGTGGCGGTTCGTCGTCCAGCGGCACGAAGTGCTCCGCACCGCCTTCCCGGCCGAGGCCGGCGAGCCGGTCCAGGCGGTCGCCGACGAGGTCGAAGTCCCGTTTGAGGAAGTGGATTGGACTTCTGAGCCCGACGCGCAAGCCGAGCCCGACGCGCAAGCAAGGGATTCTGTTCAAGAGTTGGAAGAATGGTTGACCGCCGACCGCCGCCGCGGGTTCGCCCTCACCGCCCCGCCGCTGATGCGACTGACGCTGATCCGCCGCGGGCCGGCCGACTTCGTCCTGGTCTGGACGTTCCACCACGCCCTGCTCGACGGCCGGTCACACCGGCTAGTGCTGGAGGAGGCGTTCGCCGCCTACGAGGCGTTCCGTGACTGCGCGTACCCGTCGCTGCCGCCGGTCCGGCCATTCCGCGCCCACGTCGAGTGGCTGGCCCGGCAGGACCGGGCGGCGGCCGAGCGGCACTGGCGGGGCGTGCTGGCCGGGTTCGACACGCCGACGCCGCTGCCGGACCTGGCAGAGAGAAGTCAGAAGTCAGAGGTAAGAGGTCAGCAAACAGCCGGTCTGACTTCTGACCTCTGTCCTCTGACTTCTGACCTCTGCCTCGTCCTCCCCGAGCCGGCCACCGCCGCCCTGAAGGCGTTCGCCGCCGAGCACAACCTGACGCCGACCACGCTCCTGCACGCCGCCTGGGCGATCCTGTTGGCCCGCTACTCCGGCGAGACGGACGTCGTCTTCGGCGGCACCCGCACCGGCCGCCGGCCGGACCTGGAGCGGGCCGGGGCCACCGTCGGCCCGCTCATCAACACCCTGCCGGTTCGCGCCCGGGTCACGCCGGACACGGCCGTGCTCGACCTGCTCGCCGAGTTGCGGCTGCAATGGCTGGCCGGGCGGGAGTTCGACTACGCCGCCCCGGTGGACGTGCAAGCGTGGGCGGCGCTGCCGGCCGGCACCCCGCTGTACGAGACGATCGTCGTCGCCGAGAACTACGGCCTCAACGACGCCCTGCGGAGTCGTGGCGGCGCGTGGGCCAACCGGTCGGTCGAGTTGCACGAGGCCCCGCACTACCCGCTGGCGCTGTCGGCGTCGGCCGGCCCGGAGTTGCGGCTGCGGCTGCTCTACGACCGCCGGCGGGTCGGCGACGCGGCCGCCGGCCGGCTGCTCGGCCACCTGCGGACGCTGCTGGAGGCCATCCCCGAAAACGCCGCCGTCCCGCTCCGCGAGCTACCGATGCTCACGCCGGCGGAGCGGCAGCAAGTCCTCTACGACTGGAACGCCACGGCCGGCGACTACCCCCGCGACCGCCGCCTGGAGCAACTCGTTGAGGAGCAGGTGGACCGCACGCCGGACGCGGTCGCGGTCGTCTGCGAGGGCCAGGCGTGGACGTACCGGGAGCTGGACGAGCGGGCCAACCGGCTGGCCCACCACCTCCGCGGGCTGGGGGCCGGGCCGGGCACGCTCGTCGGCGTGTGCATGAACCGCTCCGCCGAGATGGTCGCCGCCGTGCTAGGCGTGCTCAAGGCCGGGGCGGCGTACGTGCCGCTGGACCCGGCGTACCCGAAGGAGCGGCTGGCGTTTTTGCTCCGCGACACCGAGGCCGTCGCCCTGGTGACGCAGGTCCGCCGCATCGACCAGCTGCCGGAGGTGGCCGTCCCGGTCGTCTGCCTCGACGCCGACTGGCCGACCATCCGCCTGCACCCGGCCGACCGGCCCGGGCAAGCCGGCAGCAGGCAGCGGGCAGCAGGCAGCAAAGCAGAAGAAGATGCCTCTTCACTGCCTGCTGCCGGCTGCCTGCTGCCGGCTCCTGGTTCGGCCGCGGACACCGCCTACGTCATCTACACGTCCGGCTCGACCGGCACGCCCAAGGGCGTCGTCCT
>DASXAN010001592.1:0-1852 GCA_036406755.1 Gemmataceae bacterium | reverse complement strand
AGTCGCGGGCCACGTCGGCCCAGTGCGCGGGGGTGCTCATGGCGGCGGTTCGGGGCCGGCCGGGCGCCGGCGGGGGAGGTCGGTCGAGGCGGCGCGGCGGACGGCACGGCCCACGGGTCGGCCCGCGGCGATTCAGTGCCGGCGGCGTTCGCCGGCCGCGGGCAACGGGCGGGGATGGGTGCGCACGGCCTGGCTCCTGGCGGTCGTGCCCCAGGCGAGTCGGGACGGGCCGTCGGCGACCCGCGGTCGGCAAAACTGGCAAACCCTGTGCCGGCCGTCGGATCGCGGCCCCAGGTGCCCGACGTCCGCAATTCTGCTGACCGCCCGCCGCTGCGGCGGCCGATGACGACAGATGTCCCCCAGTCTCACCGGAGGCCCGGCCATGCGCGTCGAAGGGTACGTCCACGCCGGCGGCCGGCACGCCGCGACCGTGGCCCTGCGGAACCTGCTCACCCACGCCGGCGTCGTCGCCCCGCACACCGGCGAGCCGCCCTCGGAGCCGCTGGTGTTCGGCGTCGCCGGCGGCGTCGGGGCCGGGTACTCGTTTTGCCCGTCGGTCGTCCGCTACGGCGGCGGCGCCGGCATCTGGGTCGTCGGCCGACACAAGGCGTACGTCACCGGCGCGGACTGGTACCGGGCCGCCTGCGACCGCCTCGGCGTCACGACCCGCGTCACCGAAACCGGCGGGCCGGGCAAGGCGTTCGAGAACCTCGCCGCCGAGTTGCGGGCCGGCCGGCCGACGGTCGTCTGGGTGTCGAAGGCCCGGTTGCCGTTCCTGGGTTGCCCGGCCAACGCCTGCGACCTGTGGATGCATGAGTTCGTCGTCTTCGCTTTGGACGAGTCGACCGGCATCGCCCATGGATCGGACCGGTCGGCCATGCCGGTGACGATCTCCCTCGATGACCTGGCGGCGGCCCGCCGCGGTGTCTGCTCGCACAAGAACCGGACGCTGACGATCGACCCGCCCGGCCAACTGACCCTGCCGCGGCTGCGAGACGCGGTCCTGGCCGGGCTGCGGGCGTGTGCGGCCGAGCTTCTAAGCCCGAAGATCAAGACGTTCGGCCTGCCGGGGCTGGACCTGCTGACGCAGCGGATCGCCAACGGCAAGCACAAGGACGGCTGGCCGGTGGTGTTCGCCGAGCGGTTCCTGTTCGACGCCCTGTGCGACGTGTTCATGTCGGTGGAAACCAACGGGAGCGGCGGCGGACTATTCCGGCCGCTATTCGCCGACACGCTGGCGGAAGCGGCCGCTGTCACGGGCCGGCCGCGTCTGGCGGAATTGGCCGGCGTTTACCGGGAATTGGGGAAGCGCTGGACCGATCTGGCCGACGCAGCCCTGTCGGACCGGGTGCCGGCGTTCAAGAAGGCGGAGGCGGCGCTGCGCAAGCGGGACAAGCTGTTGGCCGAGAAGGGGCAGAAGGCGGACGCGCAGATCGCGGCGGCGAACGCGACGCTGGCCGGGTTGGGCGTCGAGGTCCGCAAGCAGTTCCCGCTCGACGCGGCCGGGACCGCCGCGCACTTGGATGGGCTGCGGGAGCGGCTGATATCGCTTTACCGCGATGAAGTCGCCACGGCGGAGGCGCTGAAGAAGGCGGTGGCGTAACGCCCCGCCGCTCGCTTAGCCGCCCATGCCTTTCAACAACTCCGCCGCCTTCGCCGCCCACCGGTGGCCGGTGTCCGGCTCGTAGCGGGCGCTGCGGTAGCCGGGTTCGTACCCGCCCTCGGCGAACGCCCGCCGCGTCGGGATGTAACCCATCGCCCCGTTGGTCAGGCCGACCACCCGTACCGGCTTTTGCGGCGCCGCGGCCTCCGCCTCGCGCCCCAGTTCCACGAACGCCTCGCCCGGCAGGAA
>DASXAN010001591.1:0-6300 GCA_036406755.1 Gemmataceae bacterium | reverse complement strand
CCCCGACGCTCGCCGTGGGTTTCGACGTTGAGCCCGTTCCTGCTCCGCCCGGCGTCGGCGTTCGGCAAGCCGGTCTGCCGGCTCGGCCTGGCGGCCCGCGGCGATGCGGCCCTCACCGAGGACGACGTTCTGTACGCCGTCGACCACGGTGTGAACTTCCTCAACTGGCCCGGCGGCGAGGACGCGATGAGCCGGGCGATCGCCGGACTGGGTCGGCCGCGCGAGCAAGTTATCATCTGCGTCCAGTTCGAAGCCCGGACCGCCGCCGACGCTGCCACGGAACTGCGGTCGATGTTGGCGACGCTCGGGACGGGTTACATTGACGTGCTGACGTTCTATTACGTCGAAGAAATGGCTGAGTGGGAGGAGTTAACCGGGCCGCGCGGCGCGCTGGCGTACTGCCAGGCGGCAAAACGCGACGGGACGGTTCGCCGGCTCGGATTGACGACGCACCAGCGGCTGCTGGCCGCCGCGGCCGTCCGCAGCGGTCTGCTCGACGCGCTCATGGTGCGGTACAACGCGGCCCACCGCGGGGCCGAGCAAGAGGTCTTTCCCGTCGCCGACGAGCACGGCCTGCCGGTCATCACGTACACGGCGCTGCGGTGGGGGGCCCTACTGCGGCCCACGGCGGACGACCCGCCGGGGTTCGCCGTGCCGCCGGCACCGGCGTGGTATCGGTTTGCGCTGCAGTCGCCGTCGGTGGCGGTCGTGCTGGCGGCACCGGCGGACCGGGCGGAGCTGGAGGAGGATTTGGCCGTGCTGGGGGCGGACGGGCCGTTGCCGGCGGGGGAATATGAGCGGCTGGCGGAGCACGGGCGGCGGGTGCGGCGGCATGCGGGGCAGTTTCCCTGACGAGCCGCTTGCGGCCATGCCGGCGGCTGCTGGCATGGCCGCAAGCGGCTAATGGTTGCCGGCCAGAATGCTCGCCAGCCCCCGCAGGTCGAGGTTCCCGCCCGACAACACGCCGACGACCGTTTTGCCCGCAAGTTGTTCCCGCATCTTCAGGGCCGCCGCTAGCGCAGCGGCCCCGGCCCCTTCCGCCAGGTTGTGCGTCAGCCGCAACAGCAGCACGATCGCCTCGCGCAGTTCGTCGTCACGGACCAGGACCATGTCGTGAACGTGGCGGCGCATGATCTCCAGCGTCATCGCCGCCGGCCGGCGGGTCGCCACGCCTTCGGCGAACGTCCGCACGTCCGGCGTCTCGACCGGCCGGCCGGCCCGCCACGACAGCGTCACCGCCGGGGCGCCCTCCGACTGCACGCCGATGACCCGCGTCGCCGGCGACCGAGCCGCCGCCACCAGGGCCGTCCCGCAGATGCCGCTGCCCAGCCCGACCGGCACCAGCACCACGTCCGGCGATGGCAGGTCGTCGAAGATCTCCAGGGCGTAGGTGCCGACGCCGGCAATCAGGTCCGGCTCGTCGGCCGAGTGGACGTACC
Organism: Gemmataceae bacterium; assembly: GCA_036406755.1. Taxonomy (GTDB): domain Bacteria; phylum Planctomycetota; class Planctomycetia; order Gemmatales; family Gemmataceae; genus DASXAN01. The sequence continues at coordinate 4,861 of DASXAN010001591.1, read as the reverse complement.
GCAGCCCCTGCCGGTCGCGGATGGCCTCGCAGTGTTCCTTGGCCTCGTCGAAGTCCCGGCCGTGCTCGACCAACTCGGCCCCGAGGGCCCGCATCGCCGCCACCTTGTCCGGGTTGGCCGACCGGGGCACGACCAGCACGCAGCGGACGCCGAACAGCCGGGCGGCGTACGCCAGCGACTGGCCGTGGTTGCCGGTCGTGCAGCCGATGATCCCGCACCGCTTCTGCTCGTCGGAGAGTTTGCTAACGACGTTGATGCCGCCGCGGACCTTGAACGCCGTCGTCGGCGTGTGGTTCTCGTGCTTCAGGTAGAACCGGCAGCCGAGCAGGGCGGAGAGGGCGGGCCATTCGTAGAGCGGCGTCGGTTTGACGTATCGGTGTACGACCGGGGCGGCGGCGAGCACGTCGGCATAGGTGGGCAGGTCCATCGGCTGTCTCCGGTCACGGCACGGCGGCGGTCCAGACATAGGCTTGCAACAGCACCAGCAGGCCGACCAGGAACGCCAGCGTGAGGCTGTGGCCGAATACCGACCGCAGAATCGACCCCTCCTGGCCATGGTGCCCGGTCGCCGCGGCCGCGACGACGATGCTTTGGGCGTCGATCATCTTTCCCATGACGCCGCCGCTGCTGTTGGCGGCCGCAAGCAGGATTGCGGCCCGGCCGGCGTCCAGCGGCAGGACCGTTCCCGCCAGGTGGCTGGCAGTGATCGTTTGCAGGCCGCCGAACATGGCGTTCGAGGCGGTGTCCGAGCCGGTGAGCGCGACGCCGAGCCAGCCGAGCAGAGCGGCGAACACCGGGTAGGCCGCCCCGGTTCGCGTGAACGCCAGGCCGAGCGTCGCGTCCATGCCGCTGTACCGGGTGGTGAAGGCGATGGCTAGCATCGCGGCGATGGTGACGAGCGGCCAGCGGAGCCGCCATACGGTGTCGAGCCAGACGCGGGTGAATACGGCCGGCGACATCCGCAACCACACCGCCGACGCCACGGCCGCCAGGAAAATGCCGGTGCCGGTGGCGGACAGCCAGGCAAAGTCGTACTTGGCCTCCTCGACCTGCGGGGCCGCCACGACCGGCGGCGTGCGGACGACGGCGGCGTGCAGGCCGGGGACCTCCCAGGTCCGCGTCGTCGGCTTCAGCGCGGACTTGACGACCGGCAGGCCCCAGGCGAACACGAACGCGGTCAGCAGCACCCACGGGACCCAGGCGGCGACGACGGCTCGCGGCGCGAGTGGCGTGGTCGGTGCCTCGGGAATGTTGGGTTCGTCCGCGAAACGCCAAGCATGCGACGGCTTCCAGACGCGGAGTAAGAGCGCCAGGCTGACGAGTGACACGACGCCGGCGACGACGTCGACCAGCCAGGGGCCGTGGTAGTTTGACATGGCGAACTGCACGGCCGCGAACGTGCCGCCGCTGACCAGCACGGCCGGCCAGACGCCGAGGACGCCCCGCCACCCGGCCATCACCCACACCAGCCACGCCGGCACCAGCAGCGAGAAGAACGGCAGTTGCCGGCCCGCCATCGCGCTCAACTTCAGCTCGTCCAGGCCGGTGACCTTGGCCAGCGTCGTGATCGGCGTGCCGAGGGCGCCGAACGCGACCGGGGCCGTGTTGGCGAGCAGCGACAGGACGGCGGCATCCAGCGGCCGGAACCCGGCCCCAAAGAGCAGGGCGGCGGACACGGCCACCGGCGTGCCGAACCCGGCTGCCCCCTCCAGAAACGCCCCGAAGCTGAACGCGATCAGCAGCGCTTGCACTCGCCGGTCGTCGGACAGCGCCAGCACCGACCGCTTGACCGTCTCGAACGAGCCGGTTTCGACCGTCAGCGCGTAGAGGAAGACGGCGTTAAGGACGATCCAGCCGATCGGCAACAGGCCGAACGCGGCCCCGTACCCGGCGGCGGTGAAGACCGTGCGGGCCCACGCCGCGCGGCCGGGGCCGAGCGGCGTCATCGCCTCGGCGGGCGTGAACCCGTAGACGGCGACGACGATCGCCGTCCCCAGCCCCGCTAACGCGGCGAACGGCGCGGACACGCGGCCACTCGCCAGCAGTCCGAGTAAGAGAACCACCGGCACCGCGGCCGCCAGCGGCGACAGCACGGCCGAGCCGAACGGGTCGTAGTTTTGCGTCCAGGTCATCCGAGGGAAGTTAGCCGCAGTTGGCCCCCGGTCAATGACCGAGGGCAAAATGAAGGGCGGCACGCAATTCGCCGACAGTCCGCCGAAGGAGAGACCAGCCGTGGCCGACCGTCCGACCGAACCCGCCGTCCTGCCGGCATCGCCCGGCTGCCCCGCCCACGCGGACCACGACCGCGAGGTGCCGGAGGTAGACCTGCTCTCGCCGCTGACGGTCCGCCGGGTGACGCTCCGCAACCGCATCGCCGTCAGCCCGATGTGCCAGTACGTCGCCCGGGACGGGTTCGCCGACGACTGGCACCTGGTCCACCTCGGCAGTCGGGCGGCCGGCGGGGCCGGGCTGGTCGTGGCCGAGGCGACGGCGGTGACCGCCGAGGGCCGGATCACGCCCGGCGACCTCGGCATCTGGGACGACCGGCATGTCGAGCCGCTGACCCGGGCGGTGCGGTTCATGCACACGCAAGGGGCGGCCACGGGCATCCAGCTCGCCCACGCCGGCCGCAAGGCCAGCTGCGACGTGCCGTGGCGCGGCGGTCAACCGCTGCCGGCCGACGCCGGCGGCTGGCCGGTCGTCGGGCCCAGCCCGCTGCCGTTCTCGGAACACCACCCGACGCCGCGGCCGCTGGACAGAGCCGGCATCGACGGAATCATCGCCGCGTTCGTCGCCGCGGCGAAGCGGGCCATCGCGGCCGGGTTCGACCTGATCGAGATTCACTCCGCCCACGGCTACCTGCTGCACTCGTTCCTGTCGCCGCTGAGCAACCGCCGCGACGACGAGTACGGCGGCCCGCTAGAGAACCGCCTCCGGCTGCCGGTCGAGGTCGCCCGGGCCGTGCGGGCGGCGATCCCGGCCGACATGCCGCTGTTCGTTCGCATCTCGGCGAGCGACTGGGTTGAAAGCGGCTGGGACATCGAGCAATCGGTCGTGCTGGCGAAGGCGCTGAAGGCGGAAGGGGTGGACCTGATCGACTGCTCGTCCGGCGGGCTGGTGCCGACCGCGAAGATTCCAGTGGCCCGCGGCTACCAGGTGCCGTTCGCCGCCCGGATCAAGGCGGACGCCGGCATCCTGACCGGGGCGGTCGGCCTCATCACCGAGCCGGAGCAGGCGGACGAGATCGTACGGCGGGGGTGTGCGGACCTCGTGTTCATCGCCCGGGGGATGCTCCGCGACCCGTACTGGGCCGTGCATGCGCAGGCGGCGCTAGGCGGCGAACAGACATGGCCGATCTCGTATGGGTACGCCGTGACGCGGAAGGCGAAGTGACCGGCCGCTTGCGGCTATGCGGCCAACTGCTCGCATAGCCGCAAGCGGCTCCCATTCGGCCGCAATCGGCTAACGTTGGACCCGTGCCGAGCCGCCCTTGGCAAACGCCTCCACCTCCGCCTTCGTCGCCATGCTCACGTCGCCGTGGTAGGTCGTCAGCAGTGCCCCGTGCGCCCAGCCCAGCCGCAGCGCCTCCTCCGGCGGCCGGCCGCTGATCAGGCCGTAGATCACCCCCGATGCAAATCCGTCGCCGCCGCCGATGCGGTCCAGCACGTCCAGCTGGCACGTCGGGCTGACGTACTTCTTGCCGTCGAGCCATAGCACGGCCGCCCAGTCGTGGCGGTTGGTCGAGTGGACCTCCCGTAGCGTCGTCGCCACCAGGCGGACATTGGGGAATTCCTGCACCGTGCGGTCGATCATCAGGAAGAACGTGTCTGGGTCGAGGTGCGACTTGGCCGCCACGTCCGGGCCCGCGATACCGAGGCCCTTCTGCATGTCCTCCTCGTTGCCGATGAGCGCGTCCACCTGGCCGACGATCCGCCGCAAGACAGTCCTGGCCCGGTCCGGGCCGCCGACCGAGGCCCACAGCTTCGCCCGGTAATTCAGGTCGAACGAGTTGACAGCCCCGGCCGCCTTGGCCGCCCGCATCCCTTCGACGATCAGCTCGGCCGTCGTCTCGGACAGCGCGGCGAAAATGCCGCCGGAGTGGAACCACCGCAGGCCCCCGGCCATCATGTTCGACCAATCGAAGTCGCCGGGCTTGAGCAGCGCCCCGGCCTCGTTGGCCCGGTTGTAGAACACGACCGGGGCGCGGACGCCGTGGCCGCGATCGCTGTAGACGGTGGCGATGTTCGGGCCGCGGACGCCGTCGTGCTTAAACCACTTGTAGAACGGGACGACGCCGGTTTCGCGGACCCGCGTCTGGACGAGTTCGCCCAGCGGCGAGTCGATCATCGCCGTGGCGACCGCCGTCCGCAGGCCGAAGCAGTCGGAGAGGTTGGCGGCGACGTTGTACTCGCCGCCGGAGACGTGGACGTCCACGGAGCGGGCCTTGCGGAACGGCGTCACGCCGGGGTCGAGCCGGTGAACAAGCGCCCCGAGGGCGAGAAAGTCGAGCGTGCAGGAATCCTGACGGACGGTGAAGGCGGGCATCGAAACTCCGGAGAGTAGGCACCACGGGGGCACGGCGGCATGGAGAAGACCGAAGAAAAACTATTCTTTTGTCTCCCCCGTGTCCTCCGCGCGTTCGTGGTGCATCCGCCGGAGTTTTTGGTACACTGGCTCGGGCCTCGGGGTGCCGACCGGGCCGCGGAAGCGTGGTGGTCCATGCGAACGTGCGGGTGCGTGCTGGCGGCGCTGGTGTCAGTGGCGGTTGCTGTTGCGGCCGACGGCGATGCCGACCACGTCCGCCGGCTGATCGCCACCCTGGCTAGCCCCGACTTTCACGAGCGCGAGGCGGCCACCCGCA
>DASXAN010001590.1:0-4493 GCA_036406755.1 Gemmataceae bacterium | reverse complement strand
GCCTTCCAGCTCACCCGCACCGGGCCGACGGGGCCGACCGGCACCGTCGCCCTGACCCCGTCCGTCGCGACGGACGCCCAGGGGCAGACGGTCGTGACGCTCACCTTCTCCGGGTCGTTCGCCGAGTCCAACACGGCCGCGGGCGCCAACCCGTCACTGATCGACGGTATCTATGCGTTGACGATCTTCGGCAGCCAAGTGACCGGAGCGGGCGGGATAACCCTGGACGGGGATGGTAACGGCACCCCAGACGGGGACTATTCACTCGGCACCCACCGCCTGTTCGGCGACGTGGATGGCGACGGGGACGTGGACCTGCTGGACCTCAGCCCCCTGGTGCCCGCCCTGTTCGGCGTTGCGGGCCAACCTGGCTCGCCCTACAACGCGGCGTTCGACTTCGACGGCGACGGGGACGTGGACCTGCTCGACCTCAACCAGTTCGTCCAAAGGCTGTTCCTCTCCGGCTACACTCCCTGACCGGGGCGGCATAGGCCGAGCGGTGCTTGCCTTTCCGCCGGCGACGGCTTATGCTTGCGCGACACCGCCGCAGCGGCGCGATCGGCGGCCCGGATGGCCGGCCCGTCTCCCCTCGCCCCCCTCAGTTCGCCGATTCGCGCCCGACGAACGCCCGGCCAATTTCCCGTTCGCACCCATCGAGAGCTCGTGATGACCGCCACACCGTTCGCGCCGCCGCGTCTTGTCCGTGGCAACGGTTCCCGGCCGCCGCGGGTCCGCTTGCACGTCGAGGGACTGGAAGACCGCGTCGTCCCGAGCTACTTCCCGTCCACGACCAACGGCATCCACATCATCGAGGACCAGCTGCCCGGCGGCCTGTCCGCCGCCATGACCCGCTTCGTCGCCACCCACACCGACGGCACCCAGAAGGAACTCCTCAGCCAGACCAACCAGCTCCGGGCCATCAACCCGGACTACACCGTCCTGCATTACCAGCTCGGCACCGGCAACAGCCCGTACCAGTTCATCATCAACAACCAGTGGTCGGCCGACTGGACCTACGTCAACGGGCAGGAGAGCTGGTTCGTCCACCAGACGTACGCCGGCGAGCCGCAATCGGCGGCCGACCTCGCCAGCGGCCGGGTCGGCAACAACACCGGCTGGGACCAGTCCGACATCGCCAACCCCGCCTGGCAGCAGTACACGCTCAACCAGGTCTTCCAGAACATGGCGGCGACCGGCTCCAACGCCTGGTTCGCCGACAGCTTCACCTACGGCATCGGCGGCGGCGGGTACGACGGCGCCATCCCGACCCGCTACCAGGGCACCAACGCCGCCAACTCGGCGTCCTGGCCCGGCGGCGTCACCTGGACCACCCAGCTGGGCAACTGGGCCCAGGCCGTGGAAACCGCCTTCGCCCAGTACAACGCCGCCCACGGCACCAGTTACAAGTTCATTCCCAACCTCGACGCCCGCGCCACGTCCTGGGAGCCGAACTGGTACAACAACGCCGCCGGCGTCCCGATCGTGGACGGCGCCTTCCTGGAGAGCTTCGGCCAGTACACCGACACGTACAACTGGACGCTGTCGATGAACCGCGGGCTGAACCTGACCCACAACGACAAGATCGTCATCATGCAGCCGTACCCGTCGGCCGCCCCGAACACGGCCGCCGGGCAGCAGCAGGTGGACTTCTTCCTGGGCACGTACCTGCTGCTCAAGGGCGACCACACCTACCTGAACATCGACTACGGCGGGGGCGTCCAGTACTACCCGGAGTACAAGGTGAACCTGGGGGCCCCGGCCACCCCGCCGCCGACGAGCGTGTCCAGCTACCTGTGGAACGGCGTCTACCGCCGCGACTTCCAGAACGGCTTCGTGCTGGTGAACCCCGGTAGCACCAGCTACACGCTCAACCTGGGCGGCACCTACCAGCGGGTGGTGGCCAGCGGCGGCGGCACCATGACCGACGCCCAGATCGACGCCAATGGCAACTACGTCGGCGGCTCGCTGACCTACCAGGGCGTCAGCAGCGTGACGCTGGCGGGCGGGACCGCGGCCATCTTCCTCAAGCCGGCGACGGTCGCGGGGGTGCAGGTGGCTGACGGGTCGCCGCAGCGGTCGGTGGTGCGGTCGTTGACCGTGACGTTCTCCGGCCCGGTCACCTTCCCGAGCGGCGTTGGGGCCGCGTTCCAGCTCACCCGCACCGGGCCGACCGGGGCGACCGGCACCGTCGCCCTGACGCCGACCGTCTCGACGGACGGCCAGGGGCGGACGGTCGTCGTCCTGACGTTCTCCGGCCAGTTCGCCGAGGCGAACACGGCCGCCGGCGCCAGCCCGTCGCTGGTGGACGGCATCTACACGCTGACCGTCTCCGGCAGCGCCGTCACCGGGGCGAACGGCCTGGCGCTGGACGGCGACGGCAACGGCGCGCCCGGCGGCAACTACGCCCTGAGCACCCACCGCCTGTTCGGGGACGTGGATGGCGACGGGGACGTGGACCTGCTGGACCTGAACCCCCTGGTGCCCGCCCTGTTCGGCGTCGTGGGCCAGCCGGCCTACAACCCGGCGTTCGACTTCGACGGCGACGGGGACGTCGACCTGCTGGACTTGAACCAGTTCGTCCAGCGGCTGTTCCTCTCCGGCTACACCCCCTGACCGGGTCGCCGGACCTGATTGGCCAACCGCAGCCGGGTTTGGTAGCATTGGGCTGTCTTCGGCTCCGCTCACCTTCGCGGGGGTGCTCGTTCTTGGCCCGACCACTTCCGCGGCCGCGGTCGCCGGGTGCCCGGCCGTTCGTGCGGGACCTGGCCCGCCTCTCGCCGCGCTCAACGCCACGAAGCCTTCTCGTGTCAGCCGGCCGCCGCCCTTGACCGGAACGCCGCGACCACAAGTGCGCGGATCGACCGTGCAGCCAGGAAAATCTGCGCCAATAGTGGCCCGGGGGCGCTAACAAACGCGGTGCTCGCGACATTTAGATAGGGAGGTAGCGTCGCTGATGAGCCACTTCGAAGACCGGGCGGCCGAGTACCGACGCCAGTTGATCGACTTCCTTCGGCGTCGGCTGCCCCGGGACGAACAAGATTTAGCCTCGGACTTCGTCCAGGAGGCGCTGCTCGAAGCGCAGGAACGGGCGGACCTGTTGCGGGCGCTGACCCCTCGGGAAACGCTGGCCTGGCTCGTCACCGTCCTGAAGTTCAAGGCCGCGAACGGGATCCGCGCGCATCGCCGGCAACCGCACCCGGCCGGGTCGAGTCACGACTTGGGCAGCGGCGGTTCGGAGCGGTTGGTCGATCGTTCGTCGTCCCCGGCCCGCGCCGCCGAACAGCGGGAACGGGGCCGTCGGATCGAGCGCGCGTTGGCAAGCCTGACGGCCGCCCAGCGGCTGGCCATCGTGCTCCGGTTCTACGCCGGCTGGACGTTGGACGAGATCGCCCGGCAGACGGGATCGAATCGGGTCTCGGTCTACAAGCGAATCGACCGGGGATTGCGTCGCCTTCAACGAACGGGCGGTCTGACGGTCGCGGACTTGGCCTGAGACGGCTGGTCGGAGCCACGCGGTGGCGATGGAACAACGAAGTCGCGACGATTTCTACAGGTGCCAACGAGCCGCCCAATGGCGGCCGTCGCATGCTTAGCCCCGGAGTTGCGTTTTGAGCCATCGTCATCGTTTGGGTGTTTTCATCACGCTGTCAGCGTTACTGTTGCCCACGGCGGTTTTCGCCCAGAGCGGGACGTGGATCACCACCGCGACCGGGACGTACAACGGGAGCGACGCGTCCAATTGGCAAAACGGCGTCGTCGCCGATGGGGCCAACAATACGGCTAGCGTCACTGCTGCCGGCGCGCAGCAGGTCGTTGACCTGGTGAACGAGACTGCCCCGATGAACAAGGATCGCTTTGTCTGTTGGGCCATCGTCTTGCAAATCACCGCGAGGGCGGCCGGGCCGGAGTCGGCCCCCTGGACGCTCCAGCAGCCAGTCGAGCGATCGACACGACCCTAGGCCACGACCGAGTTTCCCATGTCCCGCCTGTTTCGCCGCCTCCCCGCCGCCCGCCGCCCGGCCTCCCGCAACGCCCGGCTCCTGGTCCGCCCGCTGGAGGGCCGGATCGTCCCGGCCGCGTTCACCGTCGCGAACACCAACGACGCCGGCTCCGGGTCGCTTCGCCAGGCGATCCTCGACGCTAACGCCAACCCCGGCGCCGACACCATCGGCTTCGACCCGGCCGCGTTCGGCTCCGCCCAGACCATCTCCCTGCTCACCGCCCTGCCGACGATCAGCGACTCCGTCTCGATCACCGGCCCCGGGTCCGGCCTGCTGACCGTCCGCCGCGACCCGGCGGCCGCATCCGCCTTTGCCGTTCTGACGTTCAGCGGCTCGGGCACGCTGGCCGCCGTGTCCGGGCTGACCGTCTCCGGCGGCACCGCCGGCGGCATCGAGAACGTGAACGGGAACCTGACCCTGACGGACCTGACCGTCCGCAGCAACGTCTCCGCCGCCGGCGGCTCGGGGGGCGGCATTCAGTCGACGTCCGGC
>DASXAN010001589.1:0-2694 GCA_036406755.1 Gemmataceae bacterium | reverse complement strand
GCGAGCGAGTAAGCGAGGCGATTGTTGGCGTTGACCCGGTCGGTGAGCTTTGCCAGCTCCGCCGCGGCAGGCAGGTCGATCAGCGAGACGGTGCCGAGGTAGTCGTGCGAGTTGTGGCCCCTTGCCTTGTCCCGGGGCTGGCTGAGGGAGCCGTGGCCTTTGACGTTGGCGACGAAGAGGCGCTTGCCGTCGGCGGACACCGCGACGGCCCCGGGATACCAGCCGGTCGGGACCAGGCCGGCGAGCGTCGAGCCGCCGGCGGCCTTGCCGAGGCGGACGACGGCGACGCAGTTGTTGGTCCCGTTGGCGACGTAGAGGGTGCCGCCGTCCGGGCTGAGCGCGACGGCGTTCGACCCGCTGCCGAACGGCAGCCGGGCCTCCGGCCGGCAGGCGACCGTCTCGGCGACGGCGTCGGCGCGCGTGTCGATGACGCTGACCGTGTCGCTGGAGGCGTTGGCCACGTACACGAATCGTCGATCCGGGCTGGCCGCCAGTCCGCTCGGGTGCAGGCCCGTCTCGATTGACTTGACCGCCTTCCACCCGGCCGCCGTCTTGCGGAGGACCGAGACGCTGCCGTGGTTGGCCACGTCGGTCCGCGGATCGACGCGAACGGGGGTGCCGGAACTGACCCGCTGCGGGTCGCCGGGCCGCGGCGGGTCGCCGCCCCAGTTGGAGACGTACGCCCGGTCCGGGCCGACCGCCACGACCCCGTACGGGGCGACGCCGACCGGCGCCGTCTGCACCAGCTTCCGCGTGGCCAGGTCGAAGACGTGGACGGCGTTGGCCCGCGTCGCGGTGACGAGCAGCGCATCGCCGGCGACGGCCAGGCCGGCCGGGTGCGGGTCGCCGCCGACCGCCGGGGCCGGCAGCTCCAGCGGCGCGTCCCACACGTACCGGCCGTCGGCCCCGCGGCGGGCGGCGCGGACGCGCCGCTCCGCGTCGCTGGCGTAGATCACGCCGCCGCGCTCGACCAGGCCGACGACGCTGAACCCGGGCCGGTCGCGGCCCCGGCCCGGAGTCGGCAGCGTCTCCGCGACCCGGCCGGTGGCCAGGTCGATGAACACCAACTCGCGGAGGTTCTTGACGACGAGCGTCCGCCCGTCGTCGGTCACGAGCAGGTCCACCGGCCGGCCGGGGAAGGCGACCTGGGTGCCGGCCGGCTGGAGGATTTGGTTGGTCGGGACGACGATCCGCCCGTCCGGCTGAACGCCGACCGTGAGCCGGTCTCGCTCGTCGGCCCGGAGTGCGGGGAGGCCGGCGACGGCGAGCAGGGCGGCGACCGGGAGCAGTCTCGGCATCGGCGGACCTCGCGAGGCGGTTGCCGCCATAGGTACGGACCGGCCGCCGCCGCCGCAAGGTCCGGGGCCGGATTCACCACCGCGGGAAACCGGGCTGTCGGCGGCCTACCAGCAGCCTGGGGAACCTGGCGAACCGCGCCGCGGGGGCGGGCCGGCCGTTTCCGGCCGCGGGCCGGCCGCGGTGTTAATTCCCCGCGCCAACTGTCCGATGAGTAGAGGGGGGCCACCCGCGGGGGCGGGGCGGCGCGTTCGACCACGAACGGCCGCACGCACGACCGCGGATCGCTGGGGGTCGCGAGGGGGAGAAGCATGTTCGATCATTTCCGCCGCCTGTTCCGGCGGCGGCACCCCGACGTGCGAGAGACGCGAGTTGGCGGCTGCGGGAACGGCGTCGCCGCGGTCCGCCCTGAGCGGCCGGCCCGGAGGCCGGCGACCGACCCGACCGCGGGCGACCGGCCGACGGGGGAGCGGCTGGTGTTCGTCGGGGGCGTGCCCCGGAGCGGCACGACCCTGTTGCAGCACGTGCTCGATTCCCACCCGGCGGTGTTCGGCGGGCCGGAGTTCGACCACGTCCCCACCCTGGCCGCCGCGTGGCGGGCCGTGTCCGGCGCGTGGGAGAGCGGCCGCATCCGCGCCTACTGCTCCCCCGACCAGATCGACCGGGCGTTCGCCCGGCTGGTCGAGGACCTGCTGTTGCCCGCCGGCGACGCCTGCGGGGCCCGGATCGTCAGCGAGAAGACGCCGTTCAACGTCCACCACTTCATCGACGTGCTGGAGCTGCTGCCGAAGTGCCGGGCGATCCACATCGTTCGGGACCCGCGGGCCGTGGTGTCGTCCCTGCTGCGGGTGGGTGACCGGTGCCGGGCGAAGGGCGTGCCGGCCCCCGAGTTCGCCCACGACGTCCGCTCGGCCGTCCGGTTCACCACGACCGCCCTGGCGGCCGGGTTCCGGGCCGCGGAGCTGTTCCCGGACCGCGTCCTGACGCTGACGTACGAGGCGCTGGTCGGCCAGCCGGAGCCGACGGTCCGGCGGGTCTGCGCCTTCGTGGGCCTGGACTTCGACCCGCGACTGCTGGAGCCGCACGCGGTCAAGCACCCGGCCGCGGACGACGTGGCGGCCCTGGACGGCGGCAAGTGGGGAGACCCGTCCCTGGCGTCGCGGCCGATCGAGCAATCCCGGGTGCGGGCCTGGGAGGCGGACCTGACGGCGACCGAGGGGGCGCTGGTCACCGCCGCGTTCCGGGACCACGCCGATCTGAGGGCCCTGGGGTACCGGTTCAACGCCGACGGCCGCACGGCCCACACGCGGTCGAGCCGGGCCGCGTGACGGCGGCGGGCGGTCTTCGCGTTTGGCGCGCGGGGTTGCGTGAGCGCCCTCGCGGCACTCACGCAACCCC
>DASXAN010001588.1:0-2104 GCA_036406755.1 Gemmataceae bacterium | reverse complement strand
TGGACCCAGCCCTCGTGGACCTCCAGCATCGCGACGTCGGCGGGCGAGAACCGCGCGCCGCGGCGGAGTTTCACCGACCGTCCACAGGCGGCGGCGTCCGACAGCAAGCGGTTACTCAGGCGGACGCGAAAAGGGCCGGTCCCGGCGAGCGAGTCCCCGAGTCGGGCGGCCAGCATGCCGGCCGCGGCCGTCGCGTCCAGAATGCGCTCGGTCGACGCGGGCGGCGTGGGAATGGCGTCGGCAAGTCTGCCAAGGATCGCATCCGCCGCGGCGTCCTCAACCGGCGTCGGGCGGCCGTAGGCTTCGCGGGCCAGTCGGACGAAGGTCGGCGTGCCGCGGTGGGCGAGCAGTTGGACCGCCAGCCGAGCCTGCCGGCATCGGCGGCGGAGCAAACGGGCGAGCGGCTCGCCGCGGCCGAGCCGACGGTGGACGTCGTACTCCAGGTCGAGCAGTTCCTGCCGTTTGGCGGCGGGGGCGAAGGGCAGCGGGCGATAAGACGCGGGGGTGATGGGCGGCAACTCACGGCCGCCGCGCGCCAGGAAGGCATGTTCGACCGACGCATCCCAGCGGATGGTGTTGAGAACGCGGACAGGGCGGACGGCCGCCAGCAGGCGGTCGCCGAGGGCGCGGGCGGCGGTGTGGTAACCGGTCGGACCAAGCGGGGGATCGTCGTCCCCCGGTATCTGGGCGTCCATCGCGGTGGTCACCCGGCCGTTGTCGGCCGGTCCTTACTTACTTCCGGCGGTCCGTCGCGAGGTCGGCCCGGCGCCCTCCTCGCGCCGGGACTGCTCATACGGCATCGTCGCGGACCAGTCCAGGGCAGATCGGCCGTCAGGCCGGCAGCACCCGCCGCAGCGCGGACGCGCCGAATCCGGCCACCTGCCCGGCCTTCGCTTGCCAGAGCGTCGGGTTCATCAGTTCCAAGGAAACCATACCATCATAACCCCGCTGCCGCAGTTTTCCTAGCAGTTCGGCCAGCGGGAGGTCGCCGTCGCCGGGCAGGATGCGATCGGCGTCGGTCGCCAGCTCCCGGGGCACGCCGGCCAAGTCGGACGCCTGGACCCAGAACAGATTCGCCGGGCCGAGCAGATCGAGGTCGGCCTCTTTGCTCGGCCCTTTGAAGAAGTGGAACACGTCGAAGCAGACGCCGACGTTCGGCTCGCCGCAGGCGGCGACCAGCCGGACGGCGGTATCGAGGCTGGCGCAGAACGTGTCCGTCCCGCGAAACTCCAGGGCCAGCCGCACGCCGAACCCGGCCGCCCACTGGCCGGCCTGCTTGAGCGACACCACCGCCCGCTCCAGGTCGGTCGGCGTCACGGCGCGGACGAAGTCGGCGACGACGAGCAGCGTGTCGATGCCGAAGCCCTGGCAGAGTTCCAGCCGGCGGCGGTAGTCGTCGAAGTGCGTCTTGCGTTGCTGGCCTTGAGACAGGAGCAGGCCGCCCTGGTACGCCGCGGCTGCAAGGCGGACGCCTTTCCCGGCCAGCAATCGCCTGGTGTCATCCGCGGTGTGGGACTCGAGGTGTTTTTCGAGCTTGGTCAGCCAGACTTCCAGGGCCGGGAAGCCGGCGGCGACACAGGCTTCGACATCCTCCAAGAACAGGGCGGGTAGGGTCGTCGCTTCACTCAGGCAGATGTCCATGACCGGTCAGGGCCCCGCCTTTCCGGCCGGCGGCTCCTTGCCGGCGGCGCCGGCGGCCGGCGGGGCGAGCGGCTTGTCCGGCGCCCAGAGCCAGACGCCGCGGCCGGCGGCGGCGACGTACCGGCCATCGCCGGACACGCCCACGGTGTCAAGGAAGCCGGTCGCGCCGTCGAAGTGTGCCAGTTCAGCGCCCGTGGCCGCGTCGAGCACGACGACCGTCCCGAGCGCGGCGACGACCACACTACCGTCCGGGGCCCAGCACGCGGCGACGGTCGAACCGGTGCCCAAACCCCGCTTCGTCGGCAGAACGAACTGCTGAAGCGGCTTGCCGGTGATCGCGTCCCATGTGCCGAGGACGCCGGGACCATAGACGAGCAGCGCCTTCCCGTCCGGGCTGAAGGCGATGCCATGCGGCGTGCCGGGGATGCCGGTGATCGTCCGGTCGAGGCGGGTCGAGTTCAGG